>CAYZSD010000095.1:0-13189 GCA_964481075.1 uncultured Rikenellaceae bacterium
CTCCTGAAATTGAAAACATTGGTGGTATAGGCAGCCTTTGGCAGCTAGGGGTAATAAGCATTATACTTTCAATAGCTGTGCTAATATACTTTAAGCGTGAAAGTTCTATCTCTGGATGAAATCGGCAAACTCTCTCTCTAGTAATTGTAGCCCTTTTATCTCATTCTTACGATAAACATATATAACCCCATATTCTTGGGCATGCTCCCTTCGGTCGTGGTCGGGTAAATCCCTGAAGGAATCTTCCACTTCATTCCATACTTTAAGAATTAGTTCATCAGCTCTCTCTCTCAAAGCATCAAGTTCTTCCAATGCACGCTGGGTATTTTGCTGAAGAATTCTCTGGTGGTTAAAAGCATCGACAAACTGTTCGAACCTAACCTTAACAACAGCAATGGTGGGGTTTGTAATAGGGGGTTGCCCTTTGCTTATTCGTTCTGTTTCACCTTGGATAATCTTCTTCCCCCAGTCGATTAAATCCTTGTCGGCGCTAAGCATTGGAACTTTTCTTTCATCTAAATCCATTCCGTAAGTTGTTCTAACCTTGTCGGGAAGTTCACCCCTTGTTATTGACATGTTTAATACCTGAATGAAATGCGAAAGATAAAGACGTGCTTTTTTGTAGGAAGTCTGATAATCTTTGCTTTTTTCCACCTGTTTGTTATATGCAGCCTTATAGGTTGCCATAGCTTTCTCAAAGTTATGTATAAAAGGCTCAATTTTAGAGTAAGTACCTTGCGAGAAGGCTAACTTAAAGGGGTGCAACTCTTTCCCTTTTTTAACTGCGGCTTTCAGTGCTCTTAATCTAGCACTATCGGTATTGGGTAGGCGACGGTAGGGCATAACCTCACGTTGTTTGTAAAACTGTTAATAATGTGCGAATATAGACACAAAAACACAAAAAACAATACCATTCGCATTTTTTGATAAAAATTTTTTTAAATTGATTATTAAGTACTAAGAAAAGCGAATGATACAACTGTGTAAAAATAAGCCTGCTATTCTCAGTTTATTAAACAATGAACATTCAGAATGAATTTAAAAATAAAGTAATTTTGAGGCAAATTAACTAGAGTCATCAGTAAAAACAGCAATTATGTACGGAAAAATTAAAGAGGACTTGCAGCAACAGCTTCAAAGTCTTAAGGAGGACGGTCTGTACAAAACAGAACGAATAATAACTACACCCCAGGGTGTTGAAATTGAAACAAATGGAAGAAAGGTTTTAAATTTTTGTGCCAATAATTATCTGGGATTATCTTCCGATCCAAGGGTAATGGCAGCCTCAAACTACACTTTCTTTCGCTATGGCTTCGGAATGTCTTCGGTTCGTTTTATTTGTGGTACTCAAAAAGTGCATAAAGACCTTGAACGAAAGATAAGTGAGTTCCTTGGAATGGACGACACAATACTATATTCGTCTGCCTTTGATGCAAATGGAGGCGTTTTTGAGGCGATACTGGGTGAACAGGATGCGATTATTTCCGATGAGCTCAATCATGCCTCTATCATCGATGGGATAAGGCTTTGCAAAGCAAAACGCTTTCGATACAAGAATAATGATTTGGATGACCTTGAAGAGGTTTTGAACGATGCCTGTGCTGCTCGTTACAAGTTAATTGTTACCGACGGAGTTTTTTCAATGGATGGAACCATTGCTCAGGTTGATAAGATTTGCGATTTGGCCGAAAAGTACGATGCAATGGTAATGGTTGACGATTCGCATGCTACCGGTTTTGTAGGCAAAACAGGAAGAGGTACACACGAGTACTGCAACGCAATGGGCAGAGTGGACATCATTTCAACCACTTTTGGGAAAGCACTAGGTGGGGCATCGGGTGGTTGCATTTCGGCAAGGCAGGAAATAGTTGATATGCTTCGTCAACGTTCCAGACCCTACCTCTTTTCAAACTCTCTAGCTCCTTCAATTGCAGGGGCAACATTGGAAGTTATCAACCTTTTAACCGAAACCACTGAACTCCGCGACAAACTTTACGAAAACACTCAACTTTTCAGAAAGGGGATGACCGAAGCAGGTTTCTCCATCGTGCCAGGAGTACACTCCATTGTACCTGTTCTTTTCGGGCACCTCCCTAACGATGCGAAGCTTTCACAAGAATTCGCCAACGCTCTGCTTGACGAAGGTATCTACGTAATAGGGTTCTATTTTCCTGTTGTCCCCAGGGGAAAATCAAGGATTAGGGTTCAGATAAGTGCTGCTCATAGCAAAGATCAGGTAGAGTTTGCTATTGAAAAATTCACTAAAGTTGGAAAAAAATTAGGTGCGATATGATAATAGGAATTGGAACTGACATTATGGATGTGGCCAGGATACGTGAGGCCATGGAAAACGACCCCGGATTAAGAGACGAGATCTTCACCCCCAATGAAGTTGCCTACTGCGAGTCGAAGACCAACAAATACGAATACTATACCGCCCGCTTCGCAGCCAAGGAAGCGATGATGAAGGCTCTTGGTGTTGGTTGGCAACTTGGACTTCAGTTCAGGCAAATTGAAGTCCTACGCGACGATTTAGGTAAACCAATAATTAACCTTACAGAAAAAGCCAAGGATTTTGCCAAAGAAAAGGGAATTTCAAAAATTCTTGTATCTTTAGCGCATGTAAAAGAATATGCTACGGCCATGGTAGTGGTTGAGTAGGGCTTAATAGCACGAAGATTAGTGTGCGACAGGAAATTGACGTTGATATTGACAAAATTGTAAAGGTTTGGATTGAAACACCTTTGGATTTGATGCGATTAAGAAGAATTTTGAAAAAGACTTTGAATTCAAGGTGATCAAAAATATAATTTTGCCAAGCCGATAAAGGTATTTTGATGAATCGCTTTATCGCAAGGTTATACTTGTAAGTAGATTGACAAGTTGTACTTTAACTAACTATATGCCATACGCTTATACAATAACCTAAAACAATTAATTTATGTCGCACATTGGATCGTACGATGAACGAGCAAAAAACTTCGATTGGAGTATTTCAGAAAAAGAACTCGACTACAAGCCAGGAAACATCATAAATATCGGATGGTACTGCACTGATCGCATCTGTCAGATGGGGAAAGCAGATAAGATGGCTTTGATGTGGGAGGGTTTAGGTGGAGTTGAAAAACGATACACCTACAACGACATCCGACTGGAAACCAACACCATCGGCCAATTCCTCATGGATTTGGGCATAAAACCCGAAGACAGAGTTTGTCTTTTCATGGATAAGATTCCTGAACTTTACTTAGGCTTTTTGGGTGTCCTAAAAATTGGTGCAATAGCACAACCTCTTTTTTCTGCCTTTGGCGATGAGTCGCTTTTTATTCGACTCGATAATGCCCAGACCCGTGCAATAATTACTCAAAAAAAGCATGCACCAAAGGTTAGGAAGATTATTGACAAGATGCCCTTCCTTGAACACATAATAATTGTTGACCACGACCCCTCAAAGCCTCTCGGACAAAGGGAGGTTTCGTTAGAACTTGAAAAACTCCCAAAAATTGAAAAATTTGATATTCACCCTACTACGGCTGAATCACCTTCAGTGCTACATTATACATCAGGAACTACAGGACAACCTAAAGGTGTAAAACACGTTCACTACTCTCTTATTTCTCAATACCTTACAGCCAAATGGGTACTTGACCTTCACGATGACGATGTCTATTGGTGTACAGCCGACCCAGGTTGGGTAACAGGAACCTCCTATGGCATCATCGGAGCGTTTAGCAATGGTGTTACCCAATGTGTTCTCGATACTGGTTTTTCGGCCGAGAACTGGTATAAATTCATGGAGAAGTATAAGGTAACCGTTTGGTATTCTGCCCCCACAGCCATTCGTTCATTGATGAAAGCGGGTGATGAGGTGGTTAAGAAGTTCGATTTATCGTCACTTCGGCATTTGGCGTCAGTAGGCGAACCGCTAAACTCAGAGGCTGTAATATGGTCTGAAAAGGTTTTTGGAAAACCATTCCTGGACACCTACTGGCAAACCGAAACAGGTTCAATGGTAATTACCAATTACCCTGGGATGAAGATAAAGCCAGGCTCAATGGGTAAACCATTCCCAGGTATTACTGCAACCGTTGTTGACCCCGACACCTTTGAGCCACTAACCGAACCGGGGAAAATTGGATTAATTGCCATAAAGCCAGGATGGCCTGCTATGATGAGAACCTACTGGAATAATGAGGAAACCTACCAGAAAAAATTTAAAAATGGCTGGTATCTTCCTGGCGATCGTTCCAGCATTGATGGAGAAGGATATTTCTGGTTTATTGGACGCGACGATGATGTTATAAATACTGGAGGTCATTTGGTTAGCCCATTCGAAGTGGAGTCGGCCTTGCTTGAGCACCCTTCTGTCGCAGAGTCAGCAGTTGTATCCAAACCCGACTTCGTGAACATGGAGGTTGTAAAGGCTTTCGTTACCCTAAAACCTGGTTTCATTGCAAGCAAGGAGCTTGACCTAGAGATCATGAACTTTGTTCGCAAAAAACTTTCACCACTGGCAATGCCCCAGGAAATAGAGTTTGTCGATTCTCTTCCAAAAACCCGAAGCGGAAAGATTATGAGACGAATCCTTCATGCAAAGGAATGGGGTCTGGAAATTGGAGACGTCTCTACACTTGAGAATGATTAGATTTATGAATAAACCATACAATTAACCCAATTCAATTAATAACCAACTTTAAAAAAGGAGAAAAACACAATGGAAGACATGAAGGAAGTTGTAAGAGAGTATGTTATCAAGGAGTACGTTGAGGATGATACCGAGATTAACTTCGACACCCCTCTTATCTCGGGCGGTATTGTCGATTCATTCTCTATGGTATCGTTGAAACGATTTTTAGAGAACAAGTACAACATATCTCTACCCGACGATGAGGCAACCCCCGAGGCATTCGACTCGGTGAATAACATCTGCATCCTTGTAAACAAATTCTTAAAAAAATAAGTCATGGCTTACCCTGATAGCATTAGGTCGATTTACACCGAAACTCTTAGTGGGATGAAGGATGCTGGGCTTTTCAAGCAGGAGCGATTCATCCACTCAGCACAAGCTGCTGACATTGAGGTTGAGTTTCCTACTGGATCTTCACTAAAGAAGGTAATTAACATTTGTGCCAACAACTACCTTGGCCTTTCAAGCCACCCAGAAGTAGTAAAAGCGGCCCACGAGGGTCTCGACAAGCATGGGTACGGGATGTCGTCGGTGCGATTTATCTGTGGAACACAGGATATCCACAAGAAGCTTGAGGCTATGGTTACCGAGTTCCTTGGAACTGAAGACACCATTCTCTTCCCTTCATGTATAGATGCTAACGCTGGTGTTTTTGAGGCGATTCTTACGAAAGATGATGTGATGATCTCCGACAGGCTAGTCCATGCCTCAATAATAGATGGGATTCGTCTTTGTAGTGCAATGCACGATACCTTCAAGCATTCCGACATGGAACACCTCGAAAGCAAGCTACAACTACATAACAACCGGCGATTGAAGGTTGTTATTACTGATGGGGTTTTCTCTATGGATGGCGATACCGCCAAGCTCGATGAGATGGTGAAACTTTGTGAGAAATATGACGCAATGCTTTTCGTTGACGACTCCCATTCAACTGGTTTTATTGGTAAAACTGGTCGGGGTACTCACGAACACTGCGGTGTTATGGGTAAGATTGACATCATCACCACCACATTTGGAAAAGCTTTAGGTGGAGCATCAGGTGGTTGTGTTTCAGGCAGGAAAGAACTTGTAGAAATGTGCCGTCAGAAAGGGCGACCATACCTATTCTCCAATACCATTGCGCCTCCTATTGTTGCCGGTGTAATACGTGTACTCGAAATCCTTTCGGCCTCAACCGACCGTCGCGATAAGCTTGAGAAAAACACCGAATTCTGGCGCAAGGGCTTGCTCGATGCAGGATTTATCCTTAAAGAAGGCGATACTCCTATCGTTCCTGTGATGCTCTTCAATGCCAAGCTATCACAAGATTTTTCAAAGGATCTTTATGGGGAGGGTATTTATGCCATTGGCTTCTTTTTCCCCGTTGTTCCTCAGGGTCAGGCTCGTATCCGCACCCAAATCTCTGCTGGTCATGAAATGCATCATCTCGAAAAAGCTCTCGATGCTTTCAAGAAGGTTGGTAAAAAGTATAACATTCTTGGTAAAACCAAGCAGGAGATAATTGATATGTACGGGATGTAAACTGCTGTTTAATTTAAAAAAAGTAAGGTTTTTCTTTGTGATTTATGAAAACCTTACTTTTTTTTTGCAATAGATTCATACTAAACAAGGTTGATTTTACAACAGAAAGTTAACATTGTAAAAAAAACATCATCTTTTTAACAAATAAGGTGGTTTGGCGAATGGTTTTTTGGAAGCTTTTAGCCATTTTTGTATCGAAAAAAATGAAGTACTTCTTTGATAACGAAGAAATACAAGTAAACACATAAGGATGAATCACCTAAAGCCAATCAAAACCGCTTTAATTTCGGTTTACTACAAGGAAAAACTTGAAGAAATAGTAAAACTTCTAAGTAAATTTAATGTCACGATTTATTCAACGGGAGGTACTCTCAGTTTTATTCAAGATATTGGGGTTGAGGCAACACCAGTTGAGGATTTAACTGGATACCCCTCCATACTGGGAGGGCGAGTGAAAACTCTTCACCCAAAGGTTTTTGGTGGAATCCTTGCAAGAAGAAACAACGAGAACGACTCGTTTCAACTTGAAGAATATAGAATCCCTGAGATAGATTTAGTTATTGTTGACCTCTATCCGTTTGAGCAAACCGTTGCTTCAGGGGCATCGGAGCAAGAAATAATTGAAAAGATCGACATTGGTGGAGTGTCACTAATCCGAGCTGCGGCAAAGAACTTCAAGGATGTAGCCATTGTCTCATCGAGAGATCAGTACCATAAAATCATTGACATCTTGGACACAAATGGAGGTTCTACCAGTCTCGATGAAAGGCGTCAGTTGGCTGTTGAAGCATTTGATATTACCAGCCATTACGACTCCTCAATTTTCAACTACTTCTCTTGTGAGAATACTCCTGTTACTTTCAAAAGGAGTATTCATCGGGTTAAAGAATTGAGGTATGGAGAGAATCCTCACCAGAAGGGGGTGTTTTACGGTGATTTTGACTCTATGTTTGAACAGCTTCACGGTAAAATGGTTTCATACAACAACCTCCTTGACATAGATGCTGCCGTGAACCTTATTGCAGATTTTGAGGAGCCAACCATAGCAATCCTAAAGCATAACAATGCTTGCGGGGTTGCAACAAGAGAAAACCTTGCCCAAGCATGGATAGATGCACTTGCTGGCGATCCTGTTTCAGCCTTTGGGGGAGTTGTAGTCGCTAATAAAACTGTTGATATCTTCACAGCGAAGGAAATGGACAAACTTTTCTTTGAGGTACTTATTGCTCCAGGTTTTGATGATGAAGCCATTCAACTTCTTATTACAAAAAAGAATCGGATTCTACTCCTCATGAAAGAGGCTGCATTTAACAAGCATCAGTTTAGGAGTACCCTCAATGGGGTACTTGTTCAGGAACGGGATTCAAATGTTGAAATTGCAGAAAACATGAAACCCGTAACCACTGAAAAACCTAATGAAAATCAAATTATCGACTTAATCTTTGCAAATAAAATAGTTAAGCACAGTAAATCGAACGCCATTGTTTTAGCAAAAAATCGACAGCTACTGGGTAGTGGTGCCGGTGAAACCTCAAGGATTGACGCCTTGAGACATGCTATTGAGAAGGCAAAAGGCTTTGGCTTCTCTTTGGAGGGAGCTGTCATGGCCTCTGATGCTTTTTTCCCCTTTTCCGATTCTATTGAGTTGGCTCATAAGGATGGGATAAAGGCTGTTGTTCAGCCAGGGGGTTCGATTCGTGACCAAGAAACAATAGACTTTTGCAACTCCAATGGTATTGCAATGGTTTTTACTGGAATTCGTCATTTTAAACACTAGAAAACAATAACTATATCAATATAAACCAGATGGGACTATTTTCTTTTTTCACACAGGAGTTGGCAATTGACCTTGGAACTGCCAATACAATTATCATTTACAACGACAAAATTGTTGTTGACGAGCCTTCCATTGTTGCACTCGATCAAACCGGTAAGCTCATTGCCATTGGAGAGAAGGCACGCCAAATGCATGGAAAAACCCATGAGAACATAAGGACCATTCGTCCGTTAAGGGATGGTGTTATCGCCGATTTCAACGCTGCTGAACAGATGATGAGGGGCATGATAAAAATGATAAACACCAAGAACAGGCTCTTCACTCCCTCGCTTAGGATGGTGGTATGTATTCCAAGTGGTAGCACCGAGGTTGAAATTCGAGCAGTACGCGACTCGGCTGAGCATGCCGGGGGTAGAGATGTTTACATGATATATGAACCAATGGCTGCATCTCTCGGAATTGGTCTCGATGTTGAAGCACCAAACGGTAGCATGGTAGTTGATATTGGGGGTGGTACCTCCGAGATTGCTGTTATTGCCCTTGGCGGTATTGTATGTAATAAATCCATTCGAATCGCTGGCGATGGGTTCACCTCCGACATACAAGCTTACATGCGTCATCAACATAACATTAAGATTGGCGACAGAACTGCAGAGGATATAAAAATTGCCGTTGGCTCGGCACTTCCCGATTTAGATAACCCTCCTGCCGACTATGTTGTAAGAGGGCCAAATCTTATGACAGCCCTTCCCATTGAGATTCCCGTTTCTTACCAAGAAATTGCGCATTGTCTCGACAAATCGATTTCAAAAATCGAATCGGCAATTCTTAATGTACTGGAGCAAACACCACCCGAGCTTTACGCTGATATCGTTCAAAAAGGTATCTACCTGGCAGGAGGTGGTGCTCTTCTTCGTGGGCTCGACAAAAGATTTGCCGACAAAATTAATATTCCTGTTCATGTGGCAGAAGATCCGCTTAGAGCTGTAGCCCGTGGAACAGGCATCGCACTAAAGAACGTTGATAAATTTCCATTCTTGATAAGATAAAAGTGATTTACTAGTTTGCAGCATTAGCTTACCATGAACAGCCTTTTAAGATTTATTGTTCGTAATCATGTTCTTTTGCTTTTCCTTGCTTTAGAAGGCTTTTCGTTTTGGATGTTAGCAACAAATAGTTTTTACCAACGGTCGAAAATTGAGACCGTTACTCGTTCATTTTACGGCTTCACGAGCAGCAAAATTGATAAGGGGCGACAGTACCTCAATCTTTATGCTATCAACGAGCAACTTGCAAAGGAAAACCTTGATCTCCGCCAGCAGGTATCAAAACTTTCAATCAATCTGGAACGTTTCATGATGCTTTATAGTGACTCTGTTGCTAGCCCAAACTTTAGCCTTATACCCGCAAAGGTTATCAATAACTCAACTAACAAGCAGTATAATTATATTACTCTAAATGTTGGGAAAAAAGAGGGTATAGAACCCGAAATGGGCGTCATAACAAACAATGGCATTGTTGGAATTGTTGCAGGTGTCTCTGAAAACTATTCCACTGTCATTTCGCTTCTTAACTTGGATTTACGAATATCTGCCCGATTAAAAAAAAGCGGACATTTCGGATCGTTGTTTTGGGATGGAATGAACTATAGAGATGTTGTTCTTACTGAGATACCTCAGCACGTTGGTATTAGTGAGGGAGACACAGTAATTTCCAGCGGTTTTTCTGCAATATTCCCATCTGATATAAATATTGGTACAATTAGTCACTTCGACACTAAAGCAGGAAATTTCTACAATATTCGGGTGACCCTTCTAAGCGATTTCAAACAGCTAAACTATGTTTGGGTCGTTAAAAACCTTAACGCTATGGAAAGAAAAGTCATTGATAATCAAACCATGTAATTAGTTAATTCAAAAAAATATAATGGATAAACTTATCCTACGATACATCGGTTTATTTGTTTTTTTGCTTTTTCTGCAGCTGTTCATATTTAATAACATCCAGCTAAGCGGATATATAAATCCATACGTATATATCCTTTTCATCCTATTGCTTCCCTATGATACACCTGGCTGGCTTCTTTTAGTAATTGGGTTTGCCACAGGGCTTGTTGTTGATTTATTTATGAATACTCTCGGTTTTCATTCATCGGCTACTCTTTTTATGGCTTTTGTCCGATACCATTTGTTGAACTTTCTTACCGAGAAAGATAGCAACGAAAGGATAACAAGTCCATCAATGCAAAACAATGGAGTTGTCTGGTTTCTTAGGTATGCATCTATTCTTATCGTTGCTCATCATTTATTCCTTTTCATGCTAGAATCATTTTCATTATTTAGTTTTTTTGCTACCCTAGTTCGTGTTTTTCTAAGTAGTATAATCACTCTGCTTGTTATTTTTGCATTACAGTTTTTCACTATTCGACGATAACAAATTTTTATAAAGATAGGCTAGATCTTGTCACAGAACGTCAGTACAGATAAGCGGAATATCATAGCAGGCATAATCATTCTTGCTTTTATTGTTATTGCGATAAGGTTATTCTTCCTTCAAGTTGTTGACCATTCGTATCGACTTTCCGCATCCAACAACGTGTTAAGGCATATAACCCAGTACCCTGCTCGAGGGTTAATATATGACAGGAACGGTGAGCTATTGGTAAGCAACCAGGCTTCCTACGATTTGATGGTTATCCCTCGACAACTCAAAATGTTCGACACAACCGAGCTATGCAGAATTCTTAAAATCAACCGCGACTTACTTGATAAAAGTCTGCTGGAAGCAAAACGATATTCATACTTTAAACCTTCGATTTTCTTAAAGCAAATCTCCGTTGAGGATTTCGCCTTACTTCAAGAAAAACTATATAAATACTCTGGATTTTATGTTCAACCTCGAACACTAAGAGCCTATCCCCGAAGAATTGCAGGTCATCTACTTGGCTATGTTGGTGAGGTAGATGATAGGATAATCGGTTCGAATCGCTACTACAGAATGGGTGATTATATTGGAGTTAGTGGTTTAGAAAGAACCTACGAAGAAGAACTTAGGGGCAAGAAAGGGGTTAATGTATATGTTGTCGATGTTCATAATCGTATCAAAGGGTCATACTCCGAAGGTCGATTTGATACACTAGCCGTGCTCGGTAAAGATCTAGTGTGTACAATCGATGCTGAACTCCAAGAGTATGGAGAAAGACTTATGCAGAATAAGATTGGGGGAATTGTTGCACTTGAACCATCTAGTGGAGAGGTATTGGCTATGATTACCAGTCCTAATTATGATCCCAACCTTCTTGTAGGTCGGACACGAACCACAAACTTCAGAATTCTTGATAGTGATACCCTAAAACCATTATTTAATCGGTCTTTGATGGCTATGTATCCTCCTGGATCAACCTTTAAAATCGTAAACGCTCTCGTGGGGTTAGAAGAAGAAATTGTTAAGCCACAAACCAAGTATTCATGTGATGGTGCTTATCGAGTTGGTAGGGGTGTTGGATGTCACGCCCATCCTTCTCCTTCTGATTTAATACAGTCCGTTCAGGTATCTTGCAACACATACTACTGTCACGTTTTTAGAAATATCATCGACAAAAGAGGTAGAGCAGGAATTGAAACTAGCTTTTCTGTTTGGAAAAACCATGTCGAATCGTTCGGTTTTGGGAAAAAGCTCAATATCGACCAACCTAACGAGCTAGCTGGGATTGTACCTACAATTGAGTTTTATGACAGATACTTTCGAAAAGGTGGATGGAACTCCCTAACCATCATATCGTTATCCATCGGTCAAGGTGAACTGGGGGTTACTCCCTTGCAAATGGCCAATATGACAGCAGCCATTGCCAATAGGGGATTCTACTACACACCCCATTTAGTAAAGGAAATTCAGGGTGAAACAGATATTGAGGCCAGGTTTCGACTAAAGCATTTTACTACCATCGATTCAATTTGGTTTAGCTATGTTATCGAAGGGATGGATTTAGCTGTAAACGGACAGCCTGGGAGTGGAAGTACGGCAAGGATTGCGGCTATTCCAGGAATAGCTGTTTGTGGAAAAACTGGCACCTCGCAAAATCCTCACGGGAAAGATCATTCCGTTTTTGTTGCGTTTGCTCCAAAGGAAGACCCAAAGATTGCCATAGCTGTTTACGTTGAGAATGCAGGCTTCGGAGCAACTTGGGCTGCACCAATTGCAAGCTTAATGATTGAGAAATACCTAACTGGTGAAGTAAAACGAAAATGGCACGAGGAGAGAATACTAGATGCTATCCTATTAGATAGAAGTGAGAAGAAAAACTAACATATCACAATGGCTCGATTGGCCGACCCTGATTGTTTACATCATACTTGTGATGATGGGTTGGTTTAACATTTATGCAGCCGTGTTTTCGGAAGAGCATGTTAGCATTTTCGATACGACACAACGTTATGGCATGCAACTGGTTTGGATTGGTGCTGCATTGCTAATTGCAATTGTCATTCTTCTAATTGACGCCCGGTTCTACATCGTTTTCGCAAGCTATTTCTATGTTTTCCTTCTTCTTATACTAGTATTCGTTCTTTTCTTTGGCATTGAGGTTAATGCCTCCAAATCGTGGCTGCAATTCGGAAGCATACGAATACAGCCTGCTGAGTTTGCCAAGTTTACAACTGCTCTTGCTTTAGCAAAATACATGAGTTCCTATAATTTTAGGCTCAACACTTTAAAATCATACATTTACTCCATTGGGATAATTGCACTTCCTGTTATCCTCATTATTCTTCAAAACGACATAGGAACTGCTTTTGTTTTTGTCTCGTTCATTTGGGTTTTTTACCGTGAAGGGACCCCTTTTTGGGTTGTACTCCTATTATTCTTTTTCGTTTTACTTTTTATTCTAGTTCTTCTCTTCAACAAGTTCACAATTCTACTCGGGCTTCTATTTCTAACACTAATTCTCTTCTTAGTTATATACAGAAAATATCAGGATTTCACTAGGTTTTTTATTGGTCTTTTTGGCGTAGTGATGATACTTTTTGGTGCTTCGGAATTTTTTGATTTAAACATTTCCCCCTACTATCTTCTTCTTATTCCTGTTGGTTTGGCCATTCCTCTGGTTATTATATATGCTTATTTAAAACGATTAAAGTATATCTTTTTATTGCTGTTCTTCTTTATTGTAACCTCCTCGTTTAGCTTTAGTGTCGATTACATTT
>CAYZSD010000096.1:0-13151 GCA_964481075.1 uncultured Rikenellaceae bacterium
GTGCTTATCAATCCCATCTTGCAACAACTGATGAATGATATGGTGCATCATCACTGTTTTACCAACCCTTCGGGGGCCCATAAGCACAACAGCCCGTTTCACCTCAATTTCCACAACCAATGGATAGCAAAGGTCAAAATAGAGCCTTCGCTGCATAGCATTATAATCCTCATCGATTGATCCTGAAACCCACCAGGGATTTTCGAATTTCAATCGGTCAAGAACCAGTTCCTGACTAATCGGTTTTAGTTTTATAACTTTTGCCATTTTGCACTAAAATGTTAATATAATGTATTCCCAAATATACTATTTTGACAAATATAGTGCCTTTTATGAAGAAAATCAAATAATGGTGTGTTATTTCAATACATTTATTGTTGTGGAGATAATTTGGTAATCAAAAAGATTTAATTATAGTTGATTATCTGATTTTCACCCATCCAACCTATCCCCACAAAATTCCTTTCGGTCGCAGGTTTTGCAATGGTCGCCTCGCCAAACTGTATCGAACTGGGTGATGGCGTTTTCGACAATTTCTGGGTCGTTGGTGAGGATGCCCGCCTCGAAGTTACGACGATTGGCGCTTTTCATGCCAATGCCAGCACCGGTGAGATTGGCGGAGCCAATATAGGCGGTTTGTAAATCGAAGATGAACAGTTTGAAATGCACCCTTGGGCATAATGCCCTCTCTAGCCCCTTGGCAAGGTTTGGGTACTTATCGAAATCCTTGCGGAACAGGGGGCCAGGTTCCTTGGCATGGAGCAACCTTACGTTTGCCTTACGGGCAACCAGCTTGGAAAGTAGGCCCAAAAAAGGGATGGTGCTGTTGCCTTCCTTAATGAATAGATCCTTTATATCGGCGGTTCCAATCCACAGCTCACGCTTCACCGAGGCTGCCTGCTGTAGTACCCTGGTGTAGTGCTGCTCGTTCTGGATGTATTCGATGAATGGGGGCATTCGCTTTAGATTTTCAGTGAACTTTCAGTGAACTTTCTCCAAACATTTTTTAAAACAATTCTCCGAACTTTATACCGATATTAACTATCAATAATTTCCCAGTGGCCACCTTTATCGGGGCCAATGCGTTTAATTATTTCTTCTGATTTAAGTTTTTGGATATGATACTCAACACCTTTTTCAGTTATACCAATCCGATGTGCTAATTCAGTAGTTGTAATGAACTTATTTTCAATAATAGCCCTAATGATTTTCTCCCTAGTTTTCTCCCTAGTTTTCTCCCTAGTTTTCTCCCTAGTTTTCTCCGAATCGTCTTTTTCGATGGTCTCCGATGTTAAATAAAACTTCACTATGGTATAATCAGTCCCCGGTTCAAATTCAACCGAACCTTTACCAAAGGTTTTCCAGCCGTTTATAATCTTATCGAAACCAAACCCAGCATTCTCGGCAAGCTTTACTAATCGGAAAAGTTTTGCGATTATCTGGTTTCTGGGTAGCGAGATATCTGTTTTGAGTAATTCCTTAAGAGGTTTGGGTAAACCACCTGGATTGAAGAATTCGATATGGTTTGAAAAAATCCGTACTCTTGGCTTTGCAGGGCTAAAGTAGTCGGCATGCATCAGCATA
This sequence comes from uncultured Rikenellaceae bacterium, assembly GCA_964481075.1. GTDB lineage: Bacteria > Bacteroidota > Bacteroidia > Bacteroidales > Tenuifilaceae > MWFE01. Next base: position 1,585 of record CAYZSD010000096.1, read on the forward strand.
TTTACCGTTGCTTCACGAAGCGATTCTATATACGGATACTCCTCGGATGCAAAACCCTCTTTGGTTAACGCAAAAGGCTTATCAATCTTTTGGTTAACCCTTTCGAAAACGCTAAAGTAGTACTCCCAAATATTGTCCTGTTCGGCTAGTCGGTATGTATATCGAACCGATGCATCGGTATATGAGGTTCCCGGTATTTCGAGCAGATCAATTCGAAAATCTGGGAAATGTTGGGAAATCTTTTCCTGCTTACCCAGGAAGAGCAATCCGCCGTAGGTAAGATTTTCATTCACTATTATCCCTGTTTTGGTGAGAAACTCAGGGGTAAGGAGTTTATTGTACGACAAGTTTTTATTGAACCTAGCCATATAATCGCGATAGCGCTCCACCGAGTTTTGGTTAAGGTCATTAATTGAACTATTTTGTACAATCTCAGATGTTTTGGTACCAAAAGCCCGATCGCGAAACATTGCATCAACCTCAGCTTTTGTTGCTCTTATATCGGCACTACCAACTCGTATAAAAGTGTTTTCGGGACTATTGAAATAAACAGGCTTCTGATTTGATAATGGTATGTAGCAACCCAGCACCTTTAATCCACCAAAATCCCATCTCTCTAAGGTTGGTCGTATTAACGAGTTGAATTTTTGTTGCCCCGAAAGAGTATTGTTAATATCCTGCTCAAACTTTTCGAGGTTATCAATTCCATTAATAATGAATTTTTTACCCTCTTGTTTAATTCCAAAAAGTATCCAGCCCCCATTGGTGTTTGAAAAAGCGCTAACCGTTTCCCAAATATTTTTAGGTAGTTCCGATTTTGCCTCTTTCACCTCAAAATCTTCCCATTCAAGGTCGTTAATTCGTTTAATTAATTGATCTTTGGTCATTTTCAATTATTTTTCAACAAAATTTTAAAATAACAAAAAAAATAGGGATTGATGCTTTTCAAGTGTTTCCTCACAAAACAACATAAAAATCTCACTCATACCTGTCAGACACCTCTTCGTAAATTCCTTTGATATCTTTCGCTAGAGATTTCGGTTCCAAAACCTTTACCCTCTCACCATGAGAAAGGATTTCCATGACAAAATCCTCGGTGATATAAACTATCAGTCTAACCCTTAGTTCTTCCTCATTGTCAATCAGAACTTCCTGCGAATCGTGCAGGGGTAACGATTTGATGTACCGCCCTTGATAAGGAGTAAAGGAGAGGATTACCTCCGATGGACTTTCGGAATTGGGGGCAATTATGCCAAAGCAGTGGCGGTAGTACTCGCTAACATTAAACCCGTTGGGTTTAAAACGTTTATTTGTGATATCGAGGTCGCTGAGCCTGTCCAAACCAAAGGATTTTACTTGATTATCCTTCAAGTCCTTCCCCACCACATACCATCGGTTTCGGAACTCTTTTAGGGCATAAGGCTCGATGATTCGCTCGGATATGTCCTCGTTCCAGAACTTGTAGTAGGTAAACTCAATCACCAGATTGTTTCTGATAGCATGAAGTAGCCCGTTGAAATTCTCTGTCCCTTGCGGTCGGCGATTCTCAAAGTGGATGTACTGCGATATACGCTCTGTGGTATTCAGGGCATTAAACGTATCGAAGGCCTCAAGCATTCGCTGGCCGAGCTGGTCGTCATGCTCATTGGCAATGTAGTAAACCTTATTTGTAAAATCGAACCTTATCTCAATCTTGTGAATATGATCAATATCCTTGATATCGCGTTGAAAAGTGCGCTGCGAGATGCTGTAGTCATACCCATCAATATCGCCCTGATTCTGCAGGAAGAAGTTAATATCCTCGTAGGATGCTGGTCCACGCCTTAGCTTACTGATAATTAGCCCGTAACGGGCTATGGATTCCCTTTTCGACATGGCAATGCATATTAGTTTACCCCAAAGATAGCCAGAAAAACGACAATACGTGGCGTTTTTAATGTTAGTTACCAGTCTTCTCGAAAAAATCATCGAAAAGGGTTGGTCCATTATGAACAATCACCTTTCGTTTTCGTCCTTTAGGTGAGTTCATAAAAAAAAAGGACTGAGCATTAATTGTTGATATGGCACTTATTACTTTGTTAATTACGCTTGTGGGTACAGCTTTGTTGCTTACCCCTCTAATCTCCTTAATCTGAAAACGTCTCTGCTTGCTGTTCTTCACGATCTCAACCGTTGCCGAAGTTTCAAGCTTAACATGTAGAAAGAAAGATTTCTTGGCTAACATCTTATCCACATATCCACCTACGCAGTGGCTCATCCTCCTACCCTCTTTAACAAGATCTTCTGGAGTTTTAATGAGATTCATTCCCTTAGGGAGAGAAAGTGTGCCGAAGTAAATGGACTTTTTCTGCATCTCTTCAAATTCGGATAGGCTAACTGCCTTCTCGGCAAAGGTGGAATACTGCCTAACCAGCTCGATGCAAGACTCGAAAGTCCCATCGACCTTAACATAACATGATTTCCTGAAGTTGAATTTATCCTCCTTATCCAGTAGCGAGATATTCTTGATTACCTTATCATCGGAAAGAAAACAGTTAAGCCTCACCCCCATCTTAAAGCTAAGATTTACAATCCGAAAAAATGGGTAGCTATAATTAAATCGATTGGTTAATACCGTAATATTTTCTAGGGTATTCTGCTCATTTTCGGTAACCATAAGCAGAAGTATGGCTATTTTTATCTTATCCCATGAATCGAAGTACAAATTAGTGAGCACATGACGAAAAAAAAGCTTTGGGGCAACCTTGGCAGAAAGTTCATTTCCAAGAATAAAACTTGCCAAACTGGCAGGATTAGTTATTCGCAAAAGAGCAACCTGCTCAAGAATTGTTTTTTCCAGGAAAAGTTGAGGGTTGGGCATTGACTTGGTGAGCCAATCAACTCCCAGTGCCTCGCAAAAAGCGGGGCTATTCTTCAAAGGTATTCTATACTTATCAATACAATCGACAAGCTTCAAATAGTTTTCCCTTGAGTTAATCTCAAAGGTTAGTCTCTGGCTATCGGTAAAGGAGTCGTTCTCCCAAAATATCCATTTTGTTGTATCGCCCTTCCTGACATAGCCATAGCTTAAGCTGGGCAATGCAGATGTTTTCGATTGATTTACAAGGGTATTCATTGCAGGAAAATTCAAAAAATATCGCATCAAAATATAGTAATATTTCAGCCATTTTTTTTGGGGAGGAGTTTAAAAGATATCAACAATCGTTGAAGTTGAAACGAACTATTTTTTTTCAGATTGTTTGGATTTCTTAAAAGCTAAAGCCTTTTTTTTTGAGCAAAACTGAGGGAAAATCATAATAAAAAAAACGCAACCAATTAATAATTAACTGATTGCGTTTCATGTAAGTCGGGGTGGCAGGATTGGCTTCGCCGAACTCGAGCCAAAGAACGGCTCTCGGTTCAAACCTGCGACCACATGCGTATGAAAAGAAAAAGGGAACACCGAACTGGCATTCCCTTTGTGTTGTCGGGGTGGCAGGATTCGAACCTGCGACCCCCTGGTCCCAAACCAGGTGCGCTAACCGGACTGCGCTACACCCCGAAAACTGATGCGGTGAGGGGGGGATTCGAACCCCCGGTACCCTTTCGAGTACGGCAGTTTAGCAAACTGCTGGTTTCAGCCACTCACCCACCTCACCAAATATTTTAAAGACCAATCGAGTATGGCAGTTTATCCGCCAACCGGCGGATGGTTTCAGCTCTGTCTGCCGTCAGGCAGGCACCTCACCAAAATTCTTTCGCTGAAAGCGGGGCAAAAGTATAAAATCTATTCGAAATAGCAAATATTTATTGAATTTTTTATTTCGATTTATCTGGTCCAGGAGGTACGGGTGGCAATCCCTTCCTATCCTTTAGTTGCTCCAATACAATTTCAATAGCCTTATTTAGCTGGTCATCAATGCCAATGTACTCCTTGTATGGATCGTTATCCAAAACAATATCTGGATCTACACCCCATCCCTCAATAATCCACTCGCCGCTATCAATGGAATAGCTGGTAGCCTCTGGTTTTCGCAGATCCCCACCATCTATAAAAGGAAGTGAACCCCATATACCAACTATGCCCCCCCATGAACGGGTGCCAATGATTGGCCCTAGGCCAAGCTGACGGAATCCGTATGGGAATAGGTCACCGTCGGATGCTGAGTATCTGTCGATTAGCAAAACTTTTGGTCCAATATGGGTTTGGGAGGGAACGGGTGTTGGATGGTCAATTCCTCTTCGCATGTTAACTCGGTAAGCCTCACGGCTCAACCGTTCTAGGATCATTGGCGAGACGTTTCCTCCCCCATTTCCCCTATCATCAATAATTAACCCTTTTTTTGTTAGCTGGGGGTAGAAATATTTCACGAATTCGTTTAGCCCCTCACGCCCCATATCAGGAATGTGGATATAACCAACTTCCCCATTAGTTGCGTCATTCACCTTACGGATATTGTTTTGCACCCATGTATAGTAGTAAAGCGATGCCTCATCGGCAATAGGAACAACCAGAACCTTTCGGCTACCTAACATCTCGGGTTTTGAGTTCACAACCAGTTCGACGGTACAATCTGCTTTACCTACAAGAGTTTGAAAAATATCCGGGACATCCTTGAGGTCTTTTCCATCAACAGCAAGGATAAAATCGCCTTTACTCACATTTACCCCTACATCAAGGAACGGTGAACGAATCTCCTTGCTCCAAGGAGCACCATCGAGAACCTGATCGACCTGAAAGAAACCGCTAGAGTGCTTACTTAACTTTGCCCCGAGCAATCCTAATTTTATCCTCTCAGGAGTTGGTTTTTCGCCACAGTTCACGTAAGCATGTCCCACATTAAGCTCGCCAATAAGCTCGCCAATGATGTATGATAAATCGGCTCTATGGTTTACGTAAGGTATAAGAGCATCGTACTTGCTGTGCATTCCCTTCCAATCCACTCCGTGCATATTCTCAACGTAAAAGAAATCGCGCATCTGCCTCCAGCTCTCATCGTAGATTTGTTTCCACTCCTGACGGTAATCAACCCAAGCCTTCATATTGCTTAGGTCTATTGTTTTTTCAATTTTGATAGTAGCTGTTGGCAGATCAATTACGCTGTTCCTATTATCCTTCCAGACCAGCATCTTCTTATTGTTGGCAGAAATTATGAATCTATAACCTTCACCTAACTCTGTTTCCGACCTTTTCTTTAGGTCGTATAGTTTTGTGTATGTCTTTCTCGCTGCTTGATCCCATTGGTTGAAGTAGATCTTTCCATCAATGCAGTATATACTTGAGTAGTTAGCAACGCTGACGGGAACAGCAACAATACGGTTTTGTAATCCATCAATGTCAATTCTAGTTGGAGAGGGAGTTGTCTTTGAACCTTCACTTGAATCCTTTCCCTTCGATTTATCTTCATTAAAACTAACTTCGTTATTTTCAGGAGCAAAGGGAGATGGGGTGTCTTTTGCAAGAACAGCCATGTATATTCTACTCATGGCCATATATGCGTGATTCCACTCTGTTCGGCTGTAAATTGGGTTGAAGTCTCTATCGGAAGTGAAAAGCAAGTACTTCCCATCGTTTGAAAAAACAGGTAGCGCTGAGGTGTACCAATTATCGGTAACAGGATGTTTTGTGTTTGCAAGTACATTATATAAATATATTGCCGAGAAACGGTTCTCCTCATCTTTTGAGAAGGCAATCCACTTGCTATCGGGCGACCAGGAGTAATTAAAGAAAAGACCATACTCCCCCTTCTCAACAAGGGTAACTTTTTTTGTGTCAATATCTACAAACTGAAGTTTCCCTTCCCTGTCATTCCATAGAATCTTCTTGCTATCGGGCGACCAACTTATGGAATACATATATGTTTTGTTGCCAGTTGTTATCTGCTTGGCTGGTGATGAACCATCTTGTGCTTGAATATAAATCTCAAATTCACCCGAAAGGTCGGAGATAAAAGCTATATGTTTCCCATCGGGCGACCATTGTGGGTTACGGTCGTGAGCATAGGAACTTTGGGTAAGATTTCTGGTTATTCCACTTTCGGACGGAACTGTGAAAATATCACCACGAGCCGAGTAAACCACCCTTGCCCCATCGGGGGCAATATCTGAATTTGCTATCCCTGAGGATACATCTTTGAACTCACGACGTGAGTATAGATTGTCAATTGAAATTGTAACTGGTATCTGATTCAATTCCCTTTTCACTACATCGAAATGAAAAAGATATCCCCCTTTCTCAAAAACGATGGAGTTTCCACTGTGTGAAGGAAACTTTATGTCGAAATCATTGAAATGGGTAAGTTTTTCAGTTTGTTTTGTCTTGAGGTTATAGACAAACAAGTTCATTGCGCGATCGCGGTCCGAAATGAAGAAGACTTCATCGCCAATCCACATCGGGAAAATATCCTGTGAAATTGAATTGGTGATGTTCTGAACCTCTTTGGTCTGGAAATCGAATATCCACACATCATCGGCCATGCCTCCATGATAGTACTTCCAGGTGCGAAACTCACGAAAAACCCTGTTGAATGCCAGTTTGTTACCATCGGGTGAGTAGGAACAAAATCCCCCAGTTGAGAGCGGAAGTTCGGTTGACAAGCCTCCATCTTTCGATACTGAGAAAAGATGTCCCACAAAATCGTTGTAAGTTTGCTTACGAGAGCGGTAAACAATACTTTTCCCATCGGGAGTCCATGCTACCACAATATTGTTTGGGCCCATTCTATCCGAAACATCATCTCTACCAAGAGTAGCGGTGTGGGTTAACCGCTTCGGTACACCACCCTGAGATGGAATGGTAAATACCTCGGTGTTACCATCATACTGACCAGTAAAAGCAACTGTTTTGCCATCAGGGGAGAAACGGGGAAACATTTCGAACCCCACATGTGAAGTAAGTTTTCTGGCAGTTCCTCCACTTAATTTCACGGTATATAAGTCACCTGCATATGTAAAAACCACCTGATCGCCATAAATGGCAGGAAATCGCAACAAACGGGCTTCCTGTGCGTTTACTGATTTGAAAGCAAGGAATGCCAAGCAAATTACAAGGATTTTCTTAAATATTCTCATTGTGTAATTGTTTGTAGATTAATTGAATAATTTGATGTTTTGAAGTAAAAATAGTTTAATTAGCCTTGTGTAATTCATCAAAAAAGTAGTTCTTCAGCTAAAAGCTAATAAAAACGATTAAATGTTGAAGTAAAAATATTTAGAAAGAATTATTGCTAATACTATCTTTGCTTGGTTTTTGGCAATGACCGAAACGAAACTTTTGTAACATTAAAAAAAGAACTTGATGATCCGCTTCCATTGCTATAAATATCTGACAATCTTCATGCTTCTTCTTATCTCCTATCAAGTTAAAGCTACTAATAGAATCTTACAAAACACAGAAGAACAAGCAGCTCAACAATGGGTCGATTCGGTTATGAACACTCTTTCATTAAGGGAGAGGATAGCTCAACTTTTCATGGTTGCAGCCTACTCAAACCGCGATGATGCTCACGTGAAGGAAATTTCCAACCTAATCAGCAAAGACAAGATTGGCGGCCTCTGTTTCTTTCAGGGTGGACCAGTGCGACAAGCACATCTAACCAACCTATACCAAAGCCAATCAACTGTACCTCTGCTGATTTCAATGGATGCCGAATGGGGACTTGGCATGCGACTCGATAGTACCATTTCATACCCCCGACAAATGGCACTGGGTGCTATGGACGACAATAGCCTTATATACCACATGGGTGCCGATATTGCCAGGCAACTCAAACGGCTAGGTGTTCATGTGAATTTTGCACCGGTTATCGACATCAATAACAACCCTCTGAATCCAGTAATAAACACTCGTGCTTTTGGCGAAGACAAGGAGATGGTCACCCAAAAGGGACTCGCCTACATGCTTGGTTTACAAGACAATGGAATAATTGCTTGTGCAAAGCACTTCCCCGGTCATGGCGACACCGATACCGATTCACATTACGCACTTCCACAGCTAAATCATTCTCCTCAGCGAATCGATACCCTTGAGCTTTATCCATTTAAGAAGCTTATTGAGGGGGGCGTTGCCAGCGTTATGGTTGCTCATCTGGAGATACCCCAACTTGAACCTCAACCAAAACTTGCTTCGAGCCTATCGGAAAATGTGGTACAAAGGATGCTAACCGAAGAGTTAGGCTTCAAAGGTTTAATATTTACCGATGCGCTTAACATGAAGGGTGTTAGCGACTACTATAAACCAGTTGAACTAAACTATTTGGCACTAAAAGCAGGTAACGATGTAATCCTTTTCCCATCGGAGGTTCATGCTTCAATCAGCAAAATTGAACGTGAAGTAAAAAGGGGAAAGTTTCCTGAAGAGGAGATTAACCGTCGCTGCCGCAAGATTCTAGAAGCAAAATACTGGGTCGGTCTAAACAAGTATAAACCAATAAATACAAAAAACTTACACAAGGACCTCAACAGACCATCATCCGAACTAATTATCCGCCAAATACTTGAACAATCCATTACTGTTCTCAACAACGAAGAAAACCTCATTCCCCTTCAAAGACTCGATACTTTGAACATTGCATACCTCGAAATTGGAGATTCGAGAGGTGCAGCATTTCGTGAGCAAATGGAACTATACGGCCCTATCACATGTTTCACACTAAAAGGCGATGAAAACCAGGAGCAATTAAAAAACACACTTTATAGCATAAAGAAACATAACCTTATAATTATTGGATTTCATTCACTCAACAACAGCCCAAAGCGAGATTTTGGAGTCACTTCGCAGCTTTCAGAGATGGTTGAAGCAATTGCATCAAACAAAAAGTGCATCCTCGCTCTCTTTGGAACACCTTACTCCCTTAGCAAACTAAATAATGCAAAGGGGATAAGCGGATTAATTGTTTCCTACGAAAACTCAACCCTATCTCAAGAACTTACTGCCCAACTAATTTTTGGAGGAATTCAGGTAAATGGGCGTTTACCTGTTGCCGCTTGCCAAAACTTTCCAATGGGTAGCGGACAAGAAGCTGGATTGCCTATCAGGCTTAGTTTTTCAATACCTGAAAGTTTAGGAATAAGGTCGAACTTACTCGCCAAGATTGACTCAATAGCCCTTGATGCAATTTCCAAGGAGGCCTCTCCAGGGATGCAAATTCTTGCAGCAAGGAATGGTGTTGTATTCTACAATAAGTGTTTTGGAAATCACACCTACATCGACCTCGATTTACCTGTAACCAATGCTTCAATTTACGATGTCGCTTCGCTTACCAAAATATCATCGAGCCTCCTTATGGTAATGGACCTTTACTCAAAAGGGAAAATAACACTTGAGGAAAAACTTGGAAGCTACCTTTCGCTGCCCGATACATCAAAGTATTCTAACCTTACAGTCAACGATATACTTCTCCATCAGGCGGGGTTAACTCCTTGGATTCCATTCTATATAAGAACGATGCAGACTTTATACTCAAAACAGGAGTTAAGGAATGGTAAGCTGAGCGCAACTTTCCCTTACCAGCTTTCTAGTAATCGATTCCTGAATAAGAACGCATATCCCAGCAGGAAGTACTTTCGATTCAACTACTCGTTCCAATACCCCAATGAGGTTGCCAGGGGCTTGTACTCTGTTGAAGGCATTAAGGATTCTGTTATCAACTGGATAATACAAACCCCTCTTGAAAAGCCTGGAGTTTACAAGTATAGCGATTTGGGGTTTATCCTTCTTCATCGTGCAGTTGGCAACATCACCAATATTCCACAGCAGGAGTATCTGGCTGACACCTTCTTACTTGGGCTTGGAATGAATCGAACTCTTTTCAATCCACTAAATCATTTCGAGCAGGAAAGAATCGTTCCAACGGAAAACGATGTGTTCTTTCGTAAGCAGCTGCTTTGGGGCCATGTTCACGATCCTGCCGCTGCATTAATGGGAGGCATAACCGGTCATGCTGGCTTATTTTCCAATGCCAATGACCTAGCGAAACTCCTTCAAATGTATTTGAATAAAGGAACTTACGGTGGCACTCGATTCTTGCCCGAAGCAACCATCGACCTTTTCACAAGCTGTGCCAATTGTCAGAATGGCATTCGCCGAGGCCTTGGCTTCGACAAGCCAGAACCAAATCCTGAGAAATCGACCCATATAAGCCGAAAGGCTTCTTCGCTTAGCTACGGTCACTCTGGATTTACAGGAGTACTTGCATGGGTTGATCCCGCTTACAACCTGATCTACATATTTATTTCCAACAGAATACATCCTGACACCGACAATAGGAAGCTTATTGAGTTGGATGTTAGGACAAAGATTCATGGTATTCTTTACGATGCAGTAATTGAATCGACCAATCCACCTGAATAGAAGACCATGTACCCCTGGGGAGATAACAGGCGATTCAACAGTTACGCAGGATATATCCGACGAAAGTTTGGTGGAAGAATCCAAAAACTTACCCTTGATGCTGGGTTTACCTGCCCAAACCGTGACGGTACAATTGGAACGGGTGGATGCTCATACTGCAATAACGACTCCTTCAACCCGAGCTACTGCTCACCAGAAAAGTCTATTAAACAACAACTTGCAGAAGGAGTGGAGTTTCATGCTTTCAGATACCGACGGGTTGTGAAATTTCTGGCTTACTTCCAGGCCTATTCAAACACATACGCATCTGTTGAAAGGCTTCAAGAGCTATACAGTGTAGCGCTTTCTTACCCAAACGTTACTGGACTTGTTATTGGTACTCGGCCCGACTGTGTTGATGAAGAAAAGCTTGACTACCTTGCTAGCCTCGCAAAAAACCACTATGTGTCAGTTGAATATGGAGTGGAGTCGTGCAACGACATAACTCTTGAGAGGATAAACCGTGGGCATACCTTCGAGAAATCGCTTTGGGCGATCGACCAAACCGTCATACGTGGACTTAATGTGGGTGCTCACTTTATCCTTGGACTGCCCGGAGAAAGTGTAGAGGATATTATAGCACAAACCAAAATTATTAGTAAGCTTCCACTAACCACAATTAAGTTCCATCAGCTTCAAATTGTGAAGGATACACTAATGGCTAAAGAGTTTGCCAGTAACCCCAATGAATTCAATTTCTTTACTGTTGATCAATACCTGGAACTGATTGTCCAAATAATCGAACGGCTTAACCCAAACATTGTCATTGAACGTTTTACCGGAGAAGCTTCACCCAAAACCCTTATTGCCCCATTCTGGGGCAAGCTGCGCACCGACCAACTACTGGTTAAACTTGAAAAACTGCTTGAGGAAAAAGAAACCTGGCAGGGAAAACTTTGGAAATAAAATAATATTTCTAGGCACTAGTGTCCGACAAAATTTATTAAACAGAACAAAGATTGCCTAAGTTACTCGCGTTGCTCGTGAGATCGCTGCGCTAAGTTCGGCGAACTAAAGGTTCTTCAATCCACTTCGTTCCTCTCAGAATGACAATTAGTTATATTTTTTATTGTAGGGATAAGGAGGGGTTGGTGGCGGCTTCGCCGCCACCAACCCCTCCTTATCTCCTAAAAGCCATAAACGCTTGTCATTCTGAGCGAAGCGAAGAATCTTTACATATTTAATCGGACACTAGTGA
>CAYZSD010000097.1:0-13127 GCA_964481075.1 uncultured Rikenellaceae bacterium
GTGGAAGTTTGGTACCAGCCAAGGTCAAGACCCGCCATCCAGTTGAATTTAGTATCGGCGATTTTATCTTCAACCAGAATATCTCCCTTTAGGAGAGAACGATCGTATTTATAGAAAACTTGGCTAATAAAATCCTGTGCATCACTCAATTCAAAATCCTGATTGTAAATGGTTTGACCTCCATTGAATCCATAAAAGGGATACGTTCGATTTCGGTTGTAGCTAGCACGTCCGATGAAGTGCTTGTTGGGAATCAGCGAGTAGGAGTCGAAGAAGAATATCGCATCCATGCTCCCCTTTGTGTAGGCCGAAAGCTGGATGTAAATGTTGTGGTCGAAATCGGGGAATCGAGAGCCATCGCCATAATCGAAGAGGCTAAGAATTCCTCCATAAAGCAGCCCAAGGTTTGAATCGTAGCCCAAAGCGGGTAATGCTCCGAAGTTCCAGCCAGTTTTTGGCGTTATCTCCTCCTTTTCTTGCGCCACTAGATTTGTAATTGATACGATAGCAACAATAAACAGAAGCAAAGTCTTTTTCATAGTAAAAAGTAAGATGTTCATTTAAAATTCTAATGGTTTGAAATTCTTATTATTAGCAATTTTCAGCAAGCCCTCGCCGGAGTTCTTGATAACGAATAGCCCTTTTCGGTAGGCATACTTATCGGAGTTCTCATCGTACTTGATTGCAGCTACTGCGCCGTAAACGGTTTTATCTCTATGCTCGGGTAGATACTCCTTGATTCGCTTCATCTTTTCGAGGAACTCATCGACAATATTTGTTTTTAAGGTTGTTTTCACCTCAATAACAACAACTTGCTCACCATTGGCAAGAACTATATCGAACTCACCCGATAGCTCATCCGATTCTATCTCGATATTGCTATAGGTACGCTTGATATCGATGCCTCTATCTTTGAATAGTTTTAGGCATGATGGGGTAATAAGAGCCTCCATTAGTTTTCCCCAATGTGATGTGAAGAGCTCATTTAGCTGTTTTATCCTGCGGTCGGTCTCTTTGAACTGCTTATTTGTTTCCTGGATTTGCCTATCTGTTTCCTGAAACTTTTCAGTAAGAATCCTATCCGTTTCCTTGAACATCAGCATCACCTGCTCAAAGTTGAGAGGAACATCACCGTAGGGAACAAGAGGTTCCTTTGCCTCATTATCTTCTTTTTTCTGTTTCTTATATGCCATTTTTTCTTTCTTTTTTCAGATGATTAAGATACCTATTCACTTCCTTCGACATAACAGGCGAAAGAAGGAGGAGCGCAATAAGGTTTGGAATAGTCATAAAGGTAATAACCATGTCCACGAAATTCCAAACAATATCTATTCCCCATATTGCACCAAAGAAGGTGAAAAGGGCAAAAAGGAAGTAATATGGTTTAATTGCTTTATCATTAATTAGATACTGAATTGCACGGCTACCATAGTACGACCAACTGATAATGGTAGAGAAGGCGAATAGCAATAAGCCAAAGGTAACCACATGCTTTGCGAGAAGGCCAAGTCCTACGCGTCCCATGCCTTCTTCAAAACCCATAACCGTCATACCAACACCCTGAATGCCTGAACTCCATGCACCAGTAATAACCACCACGAGTGCAGTTAGAGTGCATATTATTAAAGTATCGACCATTGGTTCCAGTGATGCCACAAATCCCTCACGCATAGGGTGCTCCGTTTTGGCTGCTGCATGCGCCATGGGAGCGGAGCCTTGTCCTGCTTCATTGGAAAATAATCCACGTCGAACCCCCCAAACGAGGGTCATAATAAATGTGGAGCCAACAAATCCACCAGTTGCGGCTGTACCTGTGAATGCACTGCTGATAATCAGCCCAAAAGCATCAGGTAAATCTCGCCAGTGAACGCCAATCACAATGATTGCTGCCAGAAAGTATAGAACTGCCATGAAAGGAACCAAGGCCGAGGTCACATTGGCTATACGCTTCAGTCCACCTACTATTATAAGAAGAACAAGAACAGCAAGAATAATTCCTGTTATCAAAACTGGCACCTGATAGCTTGTTAAAAGTACATCGGAAATAGAGTTGGCCTGCGCCATATTACCTGTTCCAAGGGTACAAAGCGCAGCCGCTCCTGCAAATATGAGGGCTAATGGCTTTGCAAACCTTCCAAGCTTCTCTTTCAAACCAATCTCAATGTAGTACATTGGTCCACCAGAAATGGTTCCATCGGCATTGACCTTACGGAATATCTGAGCCAGGGTACACTCCACCATCTTGAGCATCATGCCAAAGAATCCGGTTACCCAAAGCCAGAAAATTGCCCCAGGCCCGCCAAGATAAATTGCAAGAGAAACCCCTACAATGTTCCCTGTACCTACAGTTCCCGAAAGGGCTGTGGTTAGGGCTTTGAAGTGGCTTACATCGCCAGTATCTTCCTTCTTGCTATACTTCCCTGCAACCAACCTAATAGCATGACGAAAATGGGTAACCTGTAGAAATCGATACTTAATGGTGAAGTAAATTCCTGTTGGAACAAGAAGAATAAGAATTAGGTATCCTCCAATGTACTCATTGTAAAGGCCTATTAAATGATTGATTGATTCAAGAATAGGGTTCATAGTTTTGAGTTGAATAGGTTAAGGTGATTGGGATTATCAAAAAATATTTTGATAAAAATAGGATAGGATTTGCAAACTGCCAAAAAAATCAACCACTATAACATTCTGCTGTCAATGATTGGAACATACTCTTTATAATCAATCCAATACCCTCTCATGGCATCAACTGTTAAACATGAGTGTGCTGGAAGAATTGCAACTATTTGACCTTCTTCAATTAATTCGATTGATGAACCCGAAATCGCTTTTATTACTCCATGTTCCTGCGAGATTGAGTCAAGGTAAAGGTTATCTAATGGGTCATTCCAAGTGAAATCTTTATTCATTAAACAAATGGTTCCAAAACTCCTATTGCCATTGCTGTTAACAAAAAAATCTTTCGAGAGATGGATTGCTCCTCCCCAAATAATAGCACAGTTCCTTTCAGGATAAGTTGCAACAACCGGACAGGCAAGAGCTACTGCTATGTTTTTTGGAGAGCAAATCCCCTTTGATACCTGCTGCATATCGAAGAAGACAAAGTTACCAGGTCGAAGCTCATCAACCCCTTCAAAAGAATTGCACGAACAACTGGTAGGAGTGTCTCCAACTGAAACTATTAGATTTGGATATTTCATTTTCCAAGCCAGTTTTAATGCAAGCATTTGGCTTAGAGTAATGCTATTTAGTTTGTCAATCTCATTGATAGTATGATTGTAGGAATGACCAGCATGTGTCAGAAATCCTGAAAAAAAAGTATTGTTGCTTTGATTCAATAACTCAATTATTGTTTTAATGGATTCGCTGTCAGTTGGTTGAACCCCAGACCTTCCTTGACCTGTATCAATCTCGACTAGAATATTTACTCTTGAGGTTATTGTTTTGCAAACTGCTTTTGCGTTACCAATAGAAGAAACAAGCAGGTTTAGCTTTATCCTTCTTGCCAAGCTATCGTATCTAGTTCCCATGCACTTCACAAAGGGGAAAGCAATAGTAATATCACTCCAACCATCTGAGGCAAAGTATTCTGCCATTGAGAGCGATGACACAGTTATCTTGCTAATACCCAATACCCTATACCATCTACCAATCTCGTGGCTTTGATGTGTTTTAAAATGAGGTCGAAGTTCAATACCCAAGTTTTCAGCTTTGCTCACCATTCTTGATATGTTCTCAAGGCAAATTTTCTTATTTACAATCAAACTGGGCTTACAAAGGGTATTTTCCATTTCCATTGAAAGATTAAAAAAAGATTTCAAGTCCATCATAAGCAAGAAAAACATTATCAGGAAGTTCCTTCTCAATTTCTGCCGATATCCCCATCTGATGGCTTATATGTGTCAGATATGCTTTCCTTGGCCTTATCTCTTCAATAAGGTTAATTGCTTCATAAAGAGTGAAGTGTGAAAGATGCTTCTTTCTACGAAGAGCATTTACTATAAGAACCTCGGATCCATTGATTTTTTTCTTCTCTTCATCAGAAATATAGTTTGCATCGGTAATGTATGTCAATCCCTCAATCCGAAAACCAAAAACAGGCATTTTGTAATGAAGTGCTCGAATTGGAATAATATCTATATCGCTAATATTGAAATTATTACCATCAATTGTATGCAATGAAATGTCGGGTGATCCAGGATACTTTTCATCGCTGAAAGCATATTCATACTCCTTTGAAATAGCTTGCTGAACACGTAGCTCAGCCCATACATCCATAGGTTTGCCACTAAAAAAGTTGAAAGCCCTGACATCATCTAAACCAGCAACATGGTCTCTATGCTCATGGGTAAGTAGTATTGCGTCAAGTTTTCTTTGCTTTACCCTTAGCATCTGCTGCCTAAAATCGGGGCCTGCATCTATTGCAATGCTTGTTAAAGGGCTCTCAACTAGCACCGAACTACGTAACCGATTGTCTCGAAAATCGTTCGATAAACAAGCATCACAACTACAGCCAATTACTGGCACCCCTTGTGAAGTTCCGGTGCCTAGAAATGTTAGTTTCACCTTAAAATCAGGTTGGTAAACTTGGGTTAATTCTTTCTGAAATGGATAGGAAAATTAAGTAGAAAAGTACCATAACGGCAAGTACTGCCGATGGAATGGCTGCCTCCTTCCCAAACAATGCCAATGCTGTAAAAACAGAAAATCCTGAACTTTTTATAGTTACAAGCATTATCTGTGTTCTTATTGTTGAATCATCAATACCAATTTTTTTTGCAATTATTCTGTAAGCAGAACCCAGAATAAAAATTCCAATAAAAAGTGTTAAACTTACTAAAACTAAAATCCTTGGTTCGGAAAAGAAAACATGACGATTCAGCCCTACCGCAACAAAAATTAGTAATGCAAACCCCCAATCTACAACCCTTCCTCTAATTTCCTGAACTACAGGCAGAAAGTTTTTCTGTCGCAGTAGCTGGGCTACAATTAGAGGCAACACCACTAGCTGTATCATCGTAAAAAAAAGATCTATCGATTTTACTCCCTCGTTTTTAGCAAAAACTTGAACCAGAATAGGAGCAAGGAAAATTGAGGCAAGGAATGCTCCTGTAACTGCTATAATGGCATAATCGACCCGTCCCTTAAGGATGTATGAAAATGGAATTATTGCTACCCCTGGTGGAGCAGCAACAATCACCACAAATCCATAGAAAAGCTCTTTGGTTGGAATTAAAATCCAAGCAGTTAGAAGCAATACTAAGCCAAAGACAAAATGATTGAGAAGAATTCCAACCATGAAGGGTTTTACAACAAGTTTTGGCTTCGAAAGTAAACTAAGGTCAAGTCCCGTTAGGGAAAAAGTCATGGTAATTGCTAAAATAAATACATTGTAATCTTTCAGATGAACAGCAAAATCGCCAAAAGTTAGCCCCATGAATACAGCAAGTATCAGTATGAAGTTGCGATTCAGTAGCACTCTTTGAATAATTTTCATGGCTTACTATTTATAAGTATATCCCTTTTAGATAGGCTTTGTTTTGTTTTTCAACCATTCCTGAAGTTCTATGTTTAATAGCGGAGAAAGCTGTTCATAAATACATTGATGGTATGTATTCAACCATTCTCTTTCTTCTAGTGTGAGCATACCTAGTTCAATTGGTTTTGTATCTATGGGGCAGAGGGTAAGGGTTTCAAACCCGTAGAAATTGCCAAAATCACTCTCCATTGTTTTCTGGCATGCAATCAGGTTTTCTATTCGAATACCATACTTACCCGCTCGGTAAATACCTGGTTCGTTCGATTGAATCATTCCTGGCTCAAGTGTTACCGGATTTTCATTGGGGCGAATGGATTGAGGCCCTTCATGTACGTTCAGAAACGCACCAACCCCATGCCCCGTCCCATGTCCATAGTTGACGTTCTTTTTCCACATGGCCATTCGGGCTAATACATCGAGCTGTGTTCCCCTTGTTCCTGAGGGGAACTGTATCATTGATACTTGAATCATACCCTTAAGCACAAGGGTATAGTCGATTCTTTCCTCAATAGTTGGTGTGCCAAGGTGGACGGTTCGGGTAATATCAGTGGTTCCCATAAGGTATTGCCCCCCCGAATCGACAAGAAGAAATCCCTCCGGTTTGATTTCAACGTCGGTTTCACTATTGGCTGAATAGTGCACAATAGCACCATGCTCTCTATAGCCAGCTATAGTTCCAAAACTTTCGCTAACAAAACCTAACTGCTTACTCCTAAACTCTTTAAGTTTTTCTGCAATGGACACTTCTGTAATTCCACCTCGATCAACGCTTGACTCCAACCAATGGAAAAAATTGCACATTACAGTACCATCAATCCTATGACAAAGCCTCATATTCTCCAACTCAACTGGATTCTTAATGGCTTTCAGTTTTGTAGGAATACTAATAGTATTAACTAAATATACTTTTTTGGGAATAATTGATGCAAGTCTATGGTTTGTTTTGGATTCATCGAGAGCAATGGTGGTGTTCTTGGGAATTGATTTTATAAATTTCTCAATCCTGTAATAATCAATTATCTCTACCCCCTCTGCCTCAAGTCTGATGGCTAGCAATGGGTCAATCTTTTCATTATCAATAAATAAAATTGCCTCATTTGCAGAAACATACCCCCAAGAAAGCACTACTGGATTGTATTCAATATCATTTCCACGGATATTGAAAGTCCATGCAACCTCATCGAGGGCAGGAATAATACAAGCATCGGCACCTAGCTTATCTATTTCCTTTCGAATTAGCATTAACTTTTCTCCAACCGTTTGACCTGCAAAGCGCAACTCATGCTCAAAGGCTTTTTGCTTGGGCAAAAGAGGTCTTTCAGTCCAAATTTCATCTATTATATCAACTGATCCGTCAACTCTTAACCTGCGCTTATCTAAGTCGTAAATGATTGCCTTTGCCATGCTATGGGAGAGCAACCTTCCATCGAAACCCACTACATCGTTCGTATCTAGATTAGCCTCTAGCCAAGCCTCAAGGGTTAGAGTCTCGGGAAGACCCATTTTACATAGCTCAATTCCTGAGCCAGCAAGTTCATTTTCAGCTTGAAGGAAATATCTGGAATCAGTCCAAAGCGCAGATTTTTCATTCGTTACTATAAGCGTTCCTGCCGAACCAGTAAAACCTGAGAGCCACGCCCTAAACTTCCAACAATCTGGGATGTACTCACTTAGATGTGGATCGCTACTTGGTGCAATGTATGCCGAAATACCTTTTACTTTCATCAAGCTACGTAGCTTAGCTATTCTTTTATTTACTTCCATTGTTTTTTAAGATATATTTGAATAACAAATGTAAGATTTTTATGCTTCAAACCGAAAAAAAACTTTGTAGGCATTTTATCTGCCAAAACCAATGAGTAAATTTGAATTATTAGCTTAACTTTGTAGTTCGATACCCTAATCGTAAGGTTTATATCACCAAATCGATTTACAATGAAAACACTGAAAATATCCAAGAACCGAGCTCGAAATTTTTTGGCCGAAAAGTTGGCAAAGAGTATCATTGAGTCGGACCTTGAGGATTTGATTTCTGTGCTACGTTTCAATGCCCTCGGGGGGTTCGAACACCTTGACGACTTCGACCTATACGAGAATTTGGTCGCTGCACTCCCTGAACTGGAACTGGTTTTTCTTGCAGAAATCGATGAGAATAACCTACACGTGGCAGTAAAACCTCAGTATAGAAACGAGGAGGAGTCAATACTTATCGATGTTCGAAAAATCGTTCAAATTATTATTTAATCACTTCTTTCACTTCTTACCTTTCTCTCATGTCCAAAATAATCAAGCTTTTGGCCTCACCGTTAATGATGGCCTCTCTAGTAATTGCCTTGGCTGTTGCTTGTGCTTTCGCTACTTTTATCGAAAATGATTATGGTACAACGGTTGCTAGGTTGCTGATTTATGAAGCCTGGTGGTTTGAAGTTATTTTTGGTTTGCTGGCAATAAACTTCATCGCAATGATTTTCGATAGGAAGCTTTACCAAACCAAAAAGTTTATGGTAATGCTTTTCCACCTTGGCTTTGTAATTATTGTGCTTGGAGCTGCCATTACTCGATACATCGGAAAGGAGGGTACAATGCACATCCGCGAGGGTGAAACTGCAACCGGATTCACTTCTTCAGAAAATTGGATTGAAGTTCATGTTGATAATCAACTAGCTATAGAAAAAAGGGCAACTTTCACTGCTGCTTCCAAAAATAAATTTAGCAGAACAGTACCTCGTGGTGAAGTTGATGTTAAGATACAATTAAAAGCTTTTCTTCCCAGTCAGCTTATTAACAAACAATTTCCTATAAATTCTGGTCAGGATTTACTAGTCTTCGATGTTCGGGTTGGAGATAAACAGCAAGAGCTTTTTGTTCCAGCTTCACTAGCAAACGATAACCCTACAATCGATACTATTGCCGGAGTACACGTAGGTATTAAGTATGGCCCACGTTGGGTCGAGTTACCCTTCAATATTAAGCTCAACGATTTTATTCTTGAAAGATATCCTGGTTCCGAAAGCCCTTCGTCGTTCATTTCAGATGTGTTAGTGATTGATAATGAATATGAAACGCAAATTCCATTTAGTATATTCATGAATAACATTCTTAACTATAGGGGGTATCGTTTCTACCAAAGTTCTTACGATCCCGATGAAATGGGTACAAGGCTTTCTGTAAATAATGACCCTTGGGGAACTGGTATTACCTATTTCGGGTATTTCATACTTACCCTAGGTATTATTGGTTCACTCATAGCCCCAAGCTCCCGGTTTCGATCCTTACTTTCAGCAAAAAGCATTTCATTCCTGTTTCTTTTGTTTGTTTATAATTCTTCAGAGGTTAAAGCTCAGGATATTCCACAAATAGACGTCAAGCACGCCAGAAAGTTTGGTCATCTTTTAGTTCAGGATCAAGGGGGTAGGATGAAGCCTTTAAGCACCCTTTCGGGTGAAGTGTTACGTAAGCTCTCTAGGTCAAATAAGTATCTAGGACAAACTCCTGAACAAGTATTCCTCGGCATGTCGGCATTTCCTGATAAGTGGCAGCATGTACCTGTTATTCACATAAAAAACAAGGAGCTTAGGAAGCTACTCGAAGTTGAAGGAAGTTTTGCGGCTTTTTCTCATTTCATTGACTATAATAAAGGTGGAACCTATAAGCTTGGAATGCTTATTCAGGAGGCTTTTTCTAAGAAACCAGCCCAACGAACTGCTTTTGATAAGGAGGTAATAAAGGCAAATGAGAAGTTGAATATCCTTTACATGGTTCTGTCTGGCAATTCTGCAAGGTTTTTCCCTGTTCCCAATCACCCATCCAATAAGTGGTTATCAATGGCCGAGATAGTTGAATTTGAGGAAGGAGAGGAGGTCAGTATCATCAAAACGGCAGCAAAGGACTATTCGCATTACGTCACCGAGGTAAGAATTGCTACGAAGGAAGGAAACTGGGATAAAGCTTCTGAATCGTTAAAAAAACTTGTCGTTTTTCAGGAAAGATATGGTAGCCATATAGTTCCATCGAAATCAAAGGTACATGCCGAGGTGATAGCAAACCGATTGCTTGTATTTGAAAGATTAATACCAATTTATGGACTAACTGGATTTGCTCTTCTCATTTTTGTGTTTCTCGAACTACTCACTCACCGAAAAACCAATAAGCATATTTTCAATACTTTACAAGTAATCGTGTTAGTTGGTTTTCTACTTCATACCCTAGCAATAGCTTTACGATGGTACATAGCTGGTAGAGCACCTCTAAGCAATGCCTACGAATCGATGATATATGTTGCCTGGGCTGCTATGTTGGCAGGTTTTCTTTTCGCCAGAAGAAACAGAGTGGTGCTTCCTACAACAGCGTTAGTGAGCACAATAACTCTTTTTGTGGCTCACCTTTCATGGATGGACCCAGAAATTAGCAACCTGGTTCCGGTACTCAAATCATATTGGCTTACCATTCATGTAGCAGTTATCACATCCAGCTATGGATTTTTTGGAATGGCAGCTTTACTAGGCCTTATCAACCTTACACTACTTTCAATAAAAAACCTCGAAAGTTCTGAAAGTATTAATAGTCAGGTCGTTAGTATTACTCGCATTAGCGAGTTAAGTGTAACGCTTGGTTTGTATCTGCTAACCATTGGCTCTTTCTTAGGCGCTATATGGGCTAATGAATCGTGGGGACGATACTGGGGTTGGGATCCCAAAGAAACCTGGGCATTAATCACAATATTGGTTTATACCCTTTTGTTACATCTAAGGTTAATACCTGGGATAAAAACCAATTTTACCTTCAATTTTGGTGCATTAATAGGACTTGGTTCTGTCCTGATGACCTATTTTGGTGTAAACTACTACCTTTCAGGTTTACATAGCTACGCTGGAGGTGATCCCGTACCCATACCATCATGGTTATACTTTGTAGTTGCAGCAATCTTTTCCTTAGCTTTTTTTGCTTGGTATAACGACAGAGCTGTTGAGGTGCAATCTAGTAGTGTACAGAAAAATAGCTAATTAATCATGTCAATAAGCTTCTTTCTATCAATAATTGCAATCTCTCTTCGGTTTACAAGTATTATACCCTCATCCTGCATCTCAGAAAAAACTCTTGCCAATGAAGGTCTGGTAACCCCAAACAACTCGGCAAGTTCCTGATGGCTTTTGGGTAAAACGATGGTTGTTCGTGTTTCGCTTTTAGAAAGGTTAAGGAGGTAATGTGCAACTTTTTCTTTGATGGTTTTAAACGATAAAAACCAGAGCTTTCTAGTTAGAAACTGAGCTCGATTTGAAATAGCCGTTAAAAAGTTGCTGAGTATTATTTCGTTCGATTGAAGAAGATGGATAACTTCAACCTTTGGGATGAAAAGTATTTTTGAATCAACGAGTGGGATAACATCAACAGGGAAGCGGTTTGGTGCGCTGAAGATAACAGCATGAGCTAAGGGTTGAGGTGCCTGAATCTCTTCAACTTTTAGAATTTTTCCAGAAAAATCAACCATCTCACCCTTTACAACACCTTCTAGAACAATGTAAAGACCCTTCACTTCTTCATCCCTTTGAGCAATAGTCTGTCCCTTTGGGTATGTCTTTATGGAATGGGGTATTTTTTGGAAAATCTGTTCCAAATCAACAGGTTGAAGTCCAATGAAAAACGGTGATTGTGATAATATATCAAACATGATTGTTTTTGTATAAAATAAAAAAAAGGAAAAGCATTACACTTTTCCCCATTGATTCTAAGACCTTAATATAGAATCGATAGTAGAATACCTTGAAATAAATTAAGGATCTATTGCTACTTTCTATTCTCGTAAACCCATAACTCAATGGGCTCAGGCTTTGTTCTGTTTATTCTAAGAATTTCATTGGCGGCTTTTGAGTAGGTATCAAATGCACCTACCGATACCATTCGGAAGCCATTTGGTGACTCAACAATCTTAGGGTTCTGAAAGCCTAATGCCGATACCTGCCTTTGGAACTCATCGGCATTGGAGGGTATCTTAAAGCTACCAATGATTACATGGAAGCGATTTCTTGCTTCCATCTCCCTAATACGTGTCAAGGAATCCTGAATGGCCTTCTCACGGGTTCGACGAGCTTCTTCGAGCTTCTTAGCATTTAGCAACTCTGCCTTCTTGATGCTGTCCTGCTTGGCTTCCCATGCTACAAGGGTATCACTTTGCTTATCTTTCTTGAAACGCTCAAAAAACCGGCAACCAGTAAACAAAAATGCCAGTAACAATGTGGGAATGAGTATCTTTCTCATAGGTATAGTTGGTTTGATTCTTAATCAAATTTCATAATTTTTTTTTATATAACAATAGCATTTCCAATAATTATTTGATTTTCATAGTAATTTTTTTCAACAGGGTTGTTAATATTTCTATTAAAAAAAAATTATGTAACTATTAATCAGGTTGTTGGCTCAAGGATAAGTTTAATCGAAATTATGTGAAACTTTCAAACTCTTGCAACTAGCCCTGGATAAAATCAACTGCTCAAACCTCTTTTTTTGCAAACGCCATTTGCTTCGTATTTTACTTTTGAGGGCTAATTCACAGAAAGTAGAAATGTACCAACTAACCTATATTATGAAAAACGTTGGTTACATCTTCATCCTCCTCGAGCTTATCTATCAACTTTTCAACATCTTGCAGTTGCTCTGGAGTAAGCTGTTTTGTCTCGTTGGGAATTCTCTCGAAACGGAACGATTTTATCACAAAACCATTTTCCTCAAGATACCTTTGAATAGGCCCAAAGTTTGAAAACTCGGCAAAAACCATTATGGTATCGTCTTCGGCAAACACTTCATCAACCCCATAATCTATTAGTTCAAGTTCGAGATCTTCAAGATTAATACCCTCTTTTCCCTCAACCTGAAAGGAGCACTTTCTATCGAACATAAAGTCAAGCATGCCTGTTGTTCCAAGGGTTCCGTTATACTTTGTGAAGTAGCTGCGGACATTAGCAACAGTTCGAATGGGATTATCGGTAGCAGCTTCAATAACTATAGCAATGCCATGTGGCCCCTTCCCTTCATAAACAATCTCCTTGTAATCCTTCATGTCCTTATCGGTAGCCTTCTTTATGGCTCTTTCCACATTCTCCTTGGGCATATTTTCATTCCGTGCGTTCTGAATGGCTAGCCTGAGCCTTGGATTCGCTTCTGGGTCAGGACCGCCTGCCTTTGCTGCAATAGTTATTTCACGTCCAATGCGGGTAAAAACCTTCGCCATATTGCCCCATCGCTTTAATTTTCTGGCTTTTCTGTATTCAAATGCTCGTCCCATGTGTTGAATTTTTGGGTAGAATTAAATTTAATTATTAAAAAATTTCTCAAAAGTATTAAACATTCCAAAATGTTAGCTTATTTGCTAAGTTTTTTTTATGCTTATATTGGTTTAAAAAATAAAAACAGAAAACTATTTTTTTTAATAGTTATTTTTTTAGCTTTGTAAGGTTTTGATGATTCTCAATCATCAAACGTTTTTCAACACAGATGTTCAACAGTTACTTAATAATCAAAATACTAAACTTTTTAATGGAGGAATAGCCATGCAGAATAAGCTTCAGGAGCTCACTGAAAAAATCTACAA
>CAYZSD010000098.1:0-13096 GCA_964481075.1 uncultured Rikenellaceae bacterium
TGCCATTGGCAATGTTCTTGGGAGCAATATTGTAAACGTCCTGCTTATTCTTGGGATTGTTGCAATTATTAAACCCATTAATATTCAAAGTAAAACGGTGAGAGTTGAAATACCCTATACCTTACTTGCTGCTGTACTTTTATTTATTATGGGTAGCGATAGCCTTATTGATGGTGCTGAGGTTTCGGTTCTTTCGCGAACCGATGGTATAGTTCTTGTGATTTTCCTTCTTTTCTTCATCTACTATACTTTTTCCACAGCTTCGTTGGATGATAATCCACCGACAACAGATATCAAAACCCGAGGTACTTACATATCTGTTGCTTTTATTCTTCTTGGAATAGGGAGCCTGTATGGGGGTGGTGTTATGATTGTTAATCATGCAACAGCAATAGCACAAACACTAGGTGTTCCTGACTCGATTATTGGTCTAACTATAGTAGCTATCGGCACTTCGTTACCTGAACTAGTAACATCGGTCATTGCTGCCTATCGTGGTAACTCCGACATTGCCGTTGGCAATGTTGTTGGGTCAAATATTTTCAACATATTCATGATTCTTGGCGTTTCAAGCCTAATAAAGCCACTTGGTTTTTACCCCTCAGCACTTTTCGATATTTTGGTAACCTGCTTGTCGAGTATTCTACTTTTCGTTTTTGTTTTTACTGGAAAAGGGAGAATGATTGACAGAAAAGAAGGATCAATGTTTGTTGTGGTTTACCTATTATATTCATCCTATTTAATTTTTGCTTAATCTCCTGTTTTGATTTGCAAATCATCCATTAGTTTTGCCATTTCTTTTGTGAGGTTTTTACGGGAGAAGGTTTGAGTGCCTTTTGAAGAAAAGTTGGGAAAACCCTTCAAATATTCGCTCCATAGTTGTTCAATAGCTGAAATTATCTCATCAAGGTTTGAACTTTGAGCAAGATAGCCGGTATTAGTTTTTGTGATAAGATGCTGTAACTCTCCCCCCTTGGGTCCAATGGCAAGAATAGGGCGCTTTGCTGCGAAGTACTCAAAAAGTTTTCCTGTCAGTATCCCTTCGGCATTAGGGCTATTATTAACCAAAAGCAACAAAACCTGCGAACTCCTCATAATTTCTAAGCTTTTGATATGAGGGAGATAACCAGTCAGGTAACAGTACTCTTTGAGACCATTGGCATCGATTTCGTTTAAAACAGTGGTATCAACGTTTCCAACTAGCTGAATGGCTAGTTTTTTGCGGAATTCCTCATTCCTATCGGTCATTAACCTGATGGCCTTCCAAAGATTTGGACAGTTACGATTGGGTGGTATAGATCCTATGTGTGTGACTGTGAAGTTTTTATCAAGGGTAATGTCTTCTGTAGGAAAATCATCCTCATCGAAACCATTGGTGATAACCTCTATTCTTTGAGGGTTGCATAATTTAAAATCATTGACCATTGCCTTCGAGACTACCACAACCGCATCGGCTGTTTCTACAACCCTCTTCTCAAGAAAGTGATGCTTTCTGCGAGCTCTCTTGCCTAATTTTAGCTCCTCAAAATAATCGATATTCGTCCACGGATCACGGAAATCGGCTATCCACTTAACGTCTAACTGCTCTTTCAGAGCAAGACCAATTAGATGAATGCTGTGGGGAGGGCCAGTGGTAACTATCAAGTCAATTTGATTTTCTTTATTATACTTTTTTAGAAATCGAACCGAAGGTTTTACCCATAATATGCGAGGGTCGGGGATAAACAGATTCCCTCTTATCCAAACAGATAATGATTGAACAAGTGATTGTTTCATCTCGCTCGAAGCAAAGCCAACGCCCATATTCGATTTTCTGCCAGTGAAGAAGCGGAACAACCTGTAGGGTTCTATTACTTCTCGTTGTATTACAGTAAGATTTTCGGGAATATCCTTAATCAGTGTGTTGTCATACGATTGGACTTCGGGATTCTTGGAGGTGAACACAACTGGTTCCCAGCCAAAATTACGTATATACTTAACGAATTTTAGCCATCGTTGAACTCCACTGCTCCCTGCTGGGGGCCAATAGTATGTTATGATTAGAACTTTTTTCATTGTTCCTGTTAAATACGGCTACACCATCTTTCTGCTTTATTTGATTAACTTTATCATAATTTCCTTAATTTCCAAATGTTTTGCATCTGAAATACTCTTGGAATTCACATCAACTAAATCAAACCAATCTAACACCTTACCTCTCTCGGTGGTTTTTTTACCCCAATACTCAGACAATTCAGTATGTGAAGTAAGAACTATAGTTTCAATTATGGAATCAAAGTTATCAAAGAGGTTGAGGAATATTCTTGGAACGTTACTGTAAACATTATTCTCTACTACAACTTCCCCTTTTCCACCCGCAGAAAACATATTACGAGTGTTCGGGCAAACAACAGATTCTCTTGTGATTAGCCATATGGTAAATCTTCCAAATTTATCGATGTGATTGCTAAAAAGTTCGGGAAAAAAAACCATTGCTTTTATATGAATTAGTAAATGAAAAATGAAGTTTAGTAAATAAAGGTATTTGAAAAATGCTGCTCAAGAAAATCCTTGTTTGGATAGAATTTATCTGGCAATGAAATAGAAAGATTATCGTGTCTTTTTAAAATAGCATGATAGGTTACTTGATCTTTAATATGAACTAATGAGGGTGAAACTATTATTTTATAGTTACTTCGGATTCCAATAAATCCTAGCTCAAAGGCTTTATCGTGTATATTACAAAGGGAAAGCCCATTTTCAGGATTAAGGCGGTTTGCTTTATCAATTGACCATTTTATGATGTGACCAGCAACCAACAAACTATCAATATTTAATCCGCATATAGCACAAGAATGAGAATAATTATTTATTACTACTTTTCGGAAAAGCGATTGGCATACCCTTGCCTTTAAAACTCTCTCAATATCTTTACCTTCTTTTCCTTTTAAAATGTCTTTTTCAATTTCTTCAATTTCATTATTATCTAAAACAATTTCTTCAATTTTCTTATTTTGATATTTTGCCAAAAGCACTTCACTTTCATAAAGCATTTCATCCCAATTACTAGAAAATTCATTATAGATTTCAATTGCATTCTTCCCTGGATTGGCTAATCCTTTTACTCTATTTTTATGTTTAGGGTCTTGTCTTGACAAATGAACCAATTTATATGCTACAGCTCCAGGTGTTTTGCCAATAAGACTAGCAAGTTTAATAACTTCAGTATTGTGATAGTTAAATTGACCATAACGAAGTTTGGTGTACAAGTTCATTGTAAGCATTAAATCATCTCTTGTCCAGTTGGCCATTTTTCTTTATTTCGATTAGTGCTTCTTCTAATTGTTCTATAACATGAAGAAATTCATTTTTTAACTCAAGATAGTCAATAACATCAATCTCATTGTTTAAGAGGTTTAAAGCTGATGACAATGCTTTTTCAATTTTTTCATTATCCATTTTATTCATTTACAAAAAAAAATATTACTAGTTTGTTCTTAAAGAATCAGAATAATTGTACTTACTCTCAATATTAACTTTGGGGGACAACACTTATATATAAAATATCTTTATTGTTACCCCTTGATCCTACATAATACTTATTTTTTCTTTCTGTCTTATTTGACGACAAACTGATTAAGTTCATCGATTATTTATCACAAACTCACCCTCTAAATAATTGAATGTGAGAGCGGTAGGAGGAGGGCTGTTTTTAAACTGTTAAAATCTCCTGTTCCTTCTTTGCCAGATGTTCGTCCACCTTTTTTATGTAGCCATCGGTAAGCTTCTGAACCTCATCCTCGCCATCCTTTGCAAGATCTTCGGGAAGACCATTCTTCTGAAGTTTTTTTATAGCTTCGTTGGTGTCACGTCTGGCGTTTCGAATGCTGACCTTAGCATTTTCACCTTCGTTCTTCACCTGCTTAACGAGCTGTTTTCTACGCTCTTCAGTAAGTGGTGGCACCATTATCCTGATAACCTCACCATTGTTTTGAGGGTTAAAACCCAAGTTGGCTGCCATAATCGCCTTCTCAATGGGACCAATCATGTTTTTTTCCCAGGGTTGAACGGTGATTGTTCGTGCATCGGGAGTTCCAACACTTGATATTTGTTGTAATGGTGTTAACGTCCCATAGTAATCTACCATCACACCCGATATCATTGAAGGACTTGCTTTTCCTGCTCTAATAATTCTTAGCTCATTCTCAAGATGTGCTATGGCCTTATTCATTCTTTCATTGGCCTCCTCAATGGTAAAGTCTAATTCTTCGCTCATGGCTAATATATTTAGTTACATACAAATAATCTAGTTAACAACCAATGTGCCAATGTTCTCACCCATCACAACCTTTGCGAGATTTCCCTCTTTGTTCATGTCAAAAACGATGATTGGAAGTTTATTCTCCTCGCACATGGTGAATGCGGTAAGATCCATTATCTTTAATTTCTGGCTATAGGCATCGGCAAAGGTAAGTTTTTCGTATTTCTTTGCGTTAGGATCTTTCTCAGGATCAGATGTGTAAACGCCGTCAACACGGGTACCTTTGAGAAGTACCTGAGCGTCAACCTCTACCCCTCGCAAAGCGGACGCTGTATCGGTAGTGAAGAAGGGGTTACCCGTTCCACCTGCAATGATTGCAACGTATCCATTTATAAAAGCCTCAAGAACTTTACTTTTAGCGTAAAGTTCTCCAACTGGCTCCATTTTGGTTGCAGTAAAAACCTTTGCCTTTCCACCCTCCGCCTCAATTGCGCTTTGCAGCGCAAGGCTGTTGATAACGGTTGCTAACATGCCCATCTGATCGCCCTTCACACGATCGAAACCTTTAGATACACCACTTAAACCTCTAAAAATATTACCTCCCCCTATAACAATACCAATCTCTGCACCCAATTTCCCAACCTCGGTTATCTGACGAGCATAAGCACTAAGCACCTCTGTGCTAATTCCATAGGCATCTTTGCCCATTAATGACTCCCCACTAAGTTTAAGTAGTACGCGTTGGTATTTAATCATGGCTTTCAATTTGATTGCGTAAAAATAGTAAAAATGAAATATTTCTTAAGGAATTCAACTCAACTTTGTTTAACGATTTTTAACAACTCAAACCGAGCCACGGGAAACGTTTTTTGTTATTTTTGTACCCAAAGTTTTCAAAGTTTCCCGCAATGGATGAAGAATTAAAGCATATATTGTTAAGGGTTAGCGACTTATACCGAAAGTATGGAATAAAGAGCATAACCATGGATGATGTTGCTTCCCAGCTTGGCATGTCGAAGAAGACATTATACCAACATGTAAGGGATAAGGATGATTTGGTTGGGAAGGTAATTGACCTTGAGCTTGAGATCCAAGAGCAAGAAATGGAGTGTGTTCAAGATGCCAGCCTCAATGCAATTGAAACGCTATTGCTGGTAAGCAAGGTGATAAACCACAAGTTGAAACAAATAAATCCCTCCACAGAGTATGACCTTCGAAAGTACTATCCACAGCACTTTCAAAAGCTTGTTAAAGCAAGAAGGGAAAGGATGTATAGGAATGTGGTTGCAAATATCGAAAAGGGGAAACAAGAGGGTCTGTATCGCGAAGAGCTTGATGCTGATGTAATTGGCAAACTTCAGGTTTCCAGGATTGAGCACATGACGGAGAATGATTTATTTGGCATTGACGAGTTCACATCTCCTCGCTTTTTTCAAGAAATTTTTATCTATCATATAAGGGGTATTGCCAATGAAAAAGGCATTGCTTTCCTTGAGAGTAAACTTAAAGATTTTGACATTAACGATTTAAACGTAAGATGAACACTTATCGATTCACAACATTTTTTCAAGGAGGATTTATATTATTCCTAACAATTTTTACTGCAACAGTAAATGCACAAACAAAACCCATGCATTTTTCTCTGTCTGAAGCACAGCACTATGCAGTTGAAAACAATCTTAGCAAGCACAATGCAGTTCTTGATGTTGAAATTGCAAAACGCAAGGTTTGGGAAACAACCGCACTGGGACTGCCTCAGATTTCATCGGGAGTTGACTTTCAGTTTATCCTAAATGAGTTGCCAAAACTTTCATTTCCTGCCGGACCTCCAGGTGCCGATCCCGTTGAGATTGAAGTAGGTGAGAAAGCCAATGCAACATTTAAGGTTACAGCGTCTCAACTTGTATTTAGTGGTCCCTATATTGTTGGTTTGCAGGCATCAAAAGCATTTAAGAGCCTTTCAGAAAACGCACTACGAAAGACCGAAAGGGACATAAAGGCCAATGTTGCATCGGCATACTACACTGTTCTTCTGCTAAGTGAAACAAATGCAATCCTCGATTCGAGTGTTACAAACCTGAAGCATACACTTAAAGAGACTCAAGCACTACAAAAGGCAGGCTTTGTTGAAGAGGTAGTTGCCGATCAGGTTCGTGTATCATTGGCTATGGTCGAAAATGCTTCAAGGGAAACTGCCCGACAGCTGGAGTCGGCAAAAAACCTCCTGAAGTTTCAGATGGGAATTTCAGTAAACGAGGAGATAAGCCTAACCGACAGCCTTACTGGCTTAATGATTGGCATGTCCCCACTTCCTGCTCAGCTAGTTGGGCTTGATGTAACAAGAAACATCGACCTTGTGCTTATGTCGAACCAAACCGACCTGAGCGGACTGCAACTGAAAAGGGAGAAGTATGAGTTTCTTCCTAGCATCTCTGCTTTCATTATGTACCAAAGGCTAGCAAAAGAACCAGAAGTCAATTTCACTCCAGAAGCATTGGCTGGGGTAAGCCTTTCATTACCAATTTTTTCGAGCGGAATGAGGCGTTCAAGGGTTCAGCAGGCTAAGCTAGAGCTGGAAAAATCGAAGAATAGCTATGAGCTGGTGAAGCAGAGCCTTGAAATGGAACTTGCCGATGCTATTTCGCAGCTTACAACCGCATGGGAAAAGTACCAAAGCGAAACTGAGAACAAAGCCCTTGCCAATAAGGTTTACCAGAACTACCGCGTTAAGTACTCGAAGGGTTTGGCTTCACAGCAGGATCTCATTCAGGCAAACGACAAGCATCTTCAAGCAGTTGGTAACTATATGGGTTCGGTTGTTGCACTTTTCAACGCAAAGTTAAGGGTGGTCAAGGTGATGGGGAATGAATATTGAAATGATTAATGAATAATGATTAATGAATAACGTGTATTACGTTGGTTTAACAGGTACAAATAGATTTCAAGTATAAACATTACAACATAAAAGAAAATGAGAAAAGTAATTACAATAGTGCTGCTTGCCTCTCTCATGGTAGGATGTGGCAGCAACGATTCGCCAGAAGCGTTAAGGGTTCAAATATCGAATCTTAAGGACAAGCAGTTGGAAATTAACCATCAGATCAAAGAATTGGAAAAAAAATTGGAGGCTCTTGAAACTGAGGAACAGGTCAACGGGAATATACCCGTTATAGTTGAAACTCTTTCAAAGCAACAGTTTGAACACTACATAATTGTAAACGGAAAGGTTGAACTAGTAGAGGAAGCTCAGGTAAGCCCTGAGGCAAATGGGCAAATTCGTAGGGTACATGTTTTGAAGGGGCAAAAAGTTAACAAGGGCGACCTGCTTGTCTCTCTTAATACAAGTATCCTAGAAAACAGTATTGCTGAGCTTAAGCTGGGATTGGAACTGGCAACAAAAATCTACGAGAAGCAGAAAGGTTTGTGGGAGCAAAATATCGGCTCGGAGCTGCAATACCTTGAGGCAAGGAATGCAAAGGAGAGCCTTGAGCATAAGCTCAAAACGTTAAATGCCCAGATGGATATGTCGTTTATCAGGGCCCCGTTTTCAGGAATTGTTGATGATATCTACCTGAAGGAAGGTGAATTGGCTTCTCCAGGCAGGCCAATATTGTACCTTGCTAATCTCGAAAAACTGAAAATCATTGCAGATGTATCGGAGACACTTCTCCCAAAGATTCATGTTGGCGATATGGTGAACATCAAGTTTCCAACCTATACCGACATTAATCTGAAAGCACCTATTAACCGTATTGGTAACCTTATCGACCAGAAAACCAGAACCATAAAGGTGGAGATTAGGGTCGATAATGTGAACGGAAGAATAAAGCCAAACCAGATGGCAATGATGAGCATAAAGGATTACGAGTCAAAAGATGCTCTGGTTGTCCCAAGTATTGTTGTAAAACAGGATAGCCGTGGGGAGTTCCTTTTTGTTGTTGATAAAGACAAGGATGGAAAGGAATTTGCCTCAAAAACGTATGTAAAGTCTGGACTCTCATATTCCGATAGAACTATGATTACAAATGGACTCGCTGAGGGACAGAGAGTTATAGTGTCTGGCTTTAATCAAGTTGGCACCGGTAGTCCCGTTGAGGTACGATGAATCAGCAGTTTCAAAAAGCATTGGCACTAATTATCAATAATAATATTTACAAAAGTAATGAGCGACACATCATTTAAGCCACGTGAGTTTAAGCTAACATCGCTGGCGCTTAAAAATAAAAGCACGGTATATTTGCTAACCGTAATAGTAGCAATATTTGGTTTTATCTCGTACCGTGGATTGCCCAAGGAGCTTTTCCCCGAAGTGGTTTTCCCAACCATTCTCGTTCAAACAATTTATCCTGGTAACCCACCCATTGATATCGAAAACCTTATTACCAGGCCAATTGAGAAGGAGGCAGAGAATGTGAAGGGTCTGAAGAAGCTCACCTCCACCTCATTGCAAGACGCATCAATGGTAATGGTTGAGTTTAACACCAGTATTCCCCTAAGCGAGGCTTTACAGGAGGTTAAGGATGCAGTTGATAGGGCAAAAAGCGAGCTGCCTACCGATCTCATGACCGACCCGTTTGTTACCGATGTCGATTTTTCGGAGTTTCCAATTATCAACATCAACCTGTCGGGCGATTTTTCCTTGGAAGAGCTTAAACGTTATGCCGAATATCTTGACGACATGATTGAATCGGTGTCAGAGGTATCAAAAGTTGAAATACAGGGCATTGAGGACCGAGAAATTGTTATCGAGGTGGATATGATACGCATGGAAGCTCTTGGACTTGCCTTTCATGACATTGAGAATGCCATAGCCTGGGAGAATGTTTCTATGTCGGGGGGAGACATAAAACTCGGGAAAATGCGCCGATCGATTAGAATTGTTGGAGAGTTTAAGAGCATTAAGGAGATTGAGGGCATTGTGGTTAAACGAGAGCAGGATAGAACTATTTACCTGAGGGATGTAGCACAGGTTATTGATGGGTACAAAGAAGCTACTACCCTTGCCCGCCTAAACGGTCAGCCTGTGGTTTCGGTTCAGGTTATTAAGAAAGGGGGTGAAAACCTTCTAAATGCAACCGACAAGATTTTCGCAATCCTCAATAGAGCACAAGAAAACGGAGCCCTTCCCTCAACCATGAGTATCACAATCACCAACGATCAGAGCGATATCATCCGAAAGCAGCTCTCGAACCTTGAGAACAGCCTTATCCTTGGCGTAATACTTGTTGTTCTTGTGCTATTCTACTTTTTGGGAACACGCAATGCCCTTTTCGTTGGGTTGGCCATTCCACTATCCATGCTACTATCATTCATGGTGCTAAACATCATCAACTACCAGATTAACATGATAGTTCTCTTCTCCTTGATTCTTGCCCTAGGGATGCTTGTTGATAATGCTATTGTGGTTGTTGAGAATATATATCGCTTTGTGGATAAGGGTTATAAACCCCTTGAAGCAGCACGATTGGCCGTTGGGGAGATTGCCATTCCAATTATTGCCTCAACGGCAACAACCCTAGCCGCCTTTCTTCCTCTCGCTTTCTGGGGAGGTATTACGGGTGAATTCATGAAAAATCTGCCTGTTACTCTAATCATTGTTCTCACATCCTCATTGGTTGTTGCTCTGGTTATTATCCCGGTTGTATCAGCAACCTTCATCAAGCATGGCGACGATAGGCACGACAACACCCCGAACAAGAAGAAAGCCTTCAGGCTTAGCGGAATCCTTACATTAGTTGCTATCCTCTTTTATTTCATTAAAGCTTTCGCTATCGCAAATATTATTGCTGTTATAGCGATAATCGTCTTTCTTAACGCTGTGTTTTTCTATAAGGTTGAACGCTGGTTTCGGAATGTTTTTCTTGCTTGGCTAGAAAGCCTCTACTCGCGCACGCTTGTATATGCCTTGAAGGGCAAAAGGCCTTATTGGTTCTTTGCTGGAACATTTGGGTTGCTAATTTTCACAATCATACTTTTTTCGATACGCACTCCAAATGTTAAGTTTTTCCCTACTAGCGATCCTAACTATATAAATATTGTTGCAGAGTTGCCCATTGGAACCGATATTTCAGCAACCGATTCAGTGGCTTTGCTAATTGAAGCCGATCTGGATAAACTGTTGGCGTCGAATCGGGATATTGTGAAATCAATCCTGACCACCGTAGGGAAGGGAGATCCCGAAGAGTGGAGCATGTTTGGCGATCAGGTAAATAAGGCTTTAATAACCATTACATTTGTTGATTTTAAGGATAGGGGAGGAGCTAATACTACCGAAATAATGCAGATGCTCAACTCAGAGCTATTGCGAAAGTACCCTGGCGTTGACCTCTCGTTCACACAAAACCAAATGGGGCCACCTGCCGGTAAAGCAGTAAACATTGAGATAAGCGGGCCAGATTTCGATAAGCTTTTAGCTCTTTCCGATTCCCTTGAAAGCTATATCAATTCGTATTCTATTCAAGGAATTGAAGGTTTGAAACTTGATTTGGATGTTGGTAAACCAGAATTACTAATAGAGATTGACAGGGATAAAGCACGAAGATTTGGGCTTAGTACTATGATGATTGCTGGGGCAATCCGTACATCGCTTTTTGGAAAGGAGATTTCAAGGTTTAAGGAGGGAGAAGACGACTACCCTATCCAACTTCGGTATTCCGATAAGTATCGTTACAACCTCCCAGCCCTTCTTAACCAGAAGGTTGGTTACATGGAGGAGGGTAGATTGATACAGATTCCCGTTTCGGCCGTGGCCGATTTCAAGTACTCTACAACATACGGTTCGGTTAAGCGTAAGAATATGAACAGGGTAGTTACTCTATACTCCAATGTTCTTGCAGGGTATAATGCAACAAGGGTAAACAACCAACTTAAGCTAATCCTTTCCGATTTTGAGATACCCGAAGGCTATAGCTATGCCTTCACTGGCGAACAGGAGGAGCAGGCCGAATCCATGGCGTTCTTAATGAATGCGTTGCTTATTGCACTATCAATTATCGTTCTTATCCTTGTTACCCAGTTTAACTCGCTTGTGAGGCCATTAATAATAATGACAAGCGTCCTTTTCAGCACCATTGGTGTTTTTGGAGGTATATCAACATTCAAGATGGACTTTGTGGTGGTAATGACAGGGATTGGAATTGTTTCGCTTGCAGGAATAGTGGTGAACAACGCCATTGTGCTTATCGACTACATAGGGCTACTGAAGGAGCAACGTAGAATAAAACTTGGATTACCCGAAGGGGCATTCCTGCCTATTAAGGATGCAACCGAATGTGTTGTGGAGGCTGGTAAAACAAGGCTTCGCCCGGTACTCCTTACGGCCATTACCACAATCCTTGGCTTAGTGCCAATGGCAATTGGCATGAACTTCGATTTTGCTGGGGCATTAAGTCGTTTTAATCCTGAGCTGTACTTTGGTGGCGACAATGTGATGTTCTGGGGGCCAATTTCGTGGACAGTTATTTTCGGTTTAACTTTTTCAACCTTCCTAACACTAGTTATTGTACCTGTGATGTACAGGATAACCGTAAACCTACAAAGGAAGTACATGGTTTGGAGCGGGCAAAGGGACAGATTGAATGATTAGTTTTTTACTGGGCTGTTCAAAAAGTCCAGTTTTGCCTGAATATTACTAAAATCAAGCGGATAGTCTTGTTGAACTGCTTATTAATTTCCCAGTTTTGTGTGACAAGATATGAGGTATCAGTATTGACATAGTACTTAAAACTTAAAGTCTAAGGCCCATTAATAGTACATCATCTGTTTGGGGTAAGTCTCCTACATAATTAGCAAAAGTTTGTTCGAGGATTATCTTTTGATTGGGAAGGTCTTTTTCTGCTATCTCGCCAATAAGCTTCTTCAGCTTACGGGTGTAAAACTTTTTATTTTCGTTACCCCCAATCTGGTCGGCATACCCATCGGAGGTCATATAGATTGTTATTGGTTCGTTCAATTCAATTAGGTGGTTGTTAAATTCTTTCTCTTCACCAAAGCAAACCCCAATGGGGCATCTATCACCTTTTATTTCAATTAATTCACTGTTTTTGTAAAGCAAAATAGTTTGGTACGATGCTGCCACATGGGCAACCCTTTCGCTGGGCGAAAACTGAATAAGCGACATCTCAATGCCATCGCTGTTGTTGAGGTCCCACTGCTCCTGGTAAAGAGCTTTTTTGAGTCGTTGCCTTAACTCATTGAGGATATCGTTTGGCTTCTCGCAGTTGGTGGTGTCAATTATTTCGTTCAGCAGGGTAATCCCCAAAACGCTCATGAAAGCTCCTGGTACACCATGACCAGTACAGTCGGCTACAGCAACGTAGATCTTTCCATCCTTCTCCCTGCACCAGTAGAAGTCGCCGCTAACAATATCCTTTGGCTTGTAGATAAGAAAATAGTTTGGAATCAGCTTGTTGAGCGATTTATCGGCGTTCAGTAGCGCATCCTGAATTCGCTTGGCGTACTCAATGCTGGAAAGAATGTCGTCTTTTTGGGTAGTGATAATATCTTTCTGACTTACAAGAAGGTTGTTCTGAGCCTCAATCTCTTCCTTCTGGTTTTTCACCTCATTATGGAGCAGCTCCAGTTTGGCGTAGCTCTCGGCCAGCTGCTGATTTTTCTTTTCAATTCGGGCTTCGTATATTCTACCAATTCGGCGTGCAGTGATTGAGGCAGCAAGTGCAAGCAGTAAACCCAATAGCAACGAGCCCAGTATATAGTTTCGCATAATCAGGGCGAATTCATTCTTAATCAACTCGTAGTTGGTGTGGGCTGCCATCAGCCACGGAGTGCCTTCAACCGGCTCCATGTGAACGATATCGGTGCCCATATCGCCCTGGTAAAAAAGACCAGAGATAGGTT
>CAYZSD010000099.1:0-13045 GCA_964481075.1 uncultured Rikenellaceae bacterium
GTTACGTTGCCACCGGTGGTGGCGGTGGTGGAGGTAATGGCACTAACGGAAGTGGTGTTAACAACAGGAGCATATTCTGAAATTTGAGCAAACTCTAATTTGTCCAGCCAACCAGCATCAGCACCATTGCTAACGAAACCATCCTTCTGATATACCCATTTTAGGGTGTTGCTGCCGGTGGAGGGCAGAAAGTAAGTTTTTTCTTCCCAATCCACGGTCCCCGAGATTTGGTGCTGCATATTACCATTAATGAAAAATTTAAGGTAATCGTATCCACTTTCGGATGAGACCTTCCACCAGAATTTCAGCTCTCCGGGTCCCTCAACGGTGGTTTCAAGCCAGGAGGATTGGTTATGAGTAATTACACCACTCTGTAGGGCTTCGTCACCAAAATAGGTAACAGCATCCTGCACAAACCAATCAGCATCACCCCCTGTTGTTACAGGCAGGTTGCAATTGTCAAGTGCCTGGCAAAGAGGCTCCCAATAAGTAAATGTAGAAAATTCCAGCTCAACCCCGTAAGTTGTGCCTTGGCTGTTGGTGGCGTAGGCACGCACATAGTAAACCGTTTCGGGTTCGAGGTTAATAAGGTTGGACGTGAAACTGCCTGTACCTGTGCCATCTGTGGTAATGCCCTCGTTGGTTTCTACGGTGGGGTTTTCGGTTGTGCTGTAAACCACACCACGGGCGGTAACGGATGCGCCTCCGTCGTGGGTAACATTTCCACTGATTTTAGCTGAGGTTGAAGTGATTTCTGTAACAGCAGTGGTTTCTACTGTTGGGATTGTTGAATTGGTGGTAAAAACAACCTGTTGGCCGTAGGCTACCCCTACTAAGTTTATGGCGTAGGCACGTAGATAGTACTGCTGCCCTGGGTTTAGCCCAGTAATGGTGCTGGAAAACTGCCCTAACCCTGCACCGTTTTCGGTTTTGTTCTCATCAACCGTTGGATTTTCGTTGGTGCTCCAGCATACGCCCCGCAGGGTTATGGGCGCACCTCCGTTTGCAGTTACATTCCCTCCGCTACTTGCGGTGTTGGTAGTTATATCAGTCACAGCAATGGTAACAATCTCTGGTAATGATGGCGTTGTAAATGTAACCTGCTGGCCGTAGGCAACCCCCACGCTGTTAACAGCATAAGCACGAATATAGTAGGTTTTTCCTGGGCTTAGCCCCAATATTTTGCTCAAGTATTCGCCGGTTCCAGTTCCATCGCTGGTAAAGCTATCATCAAGGGTTGGGTCGGGGGTTTCGCTCCAGCACACGCCCCGTGCGGTAATAGCCGCCCTTCCATCGCTGGTGATGTGACCTCCAGTGTAAACCGAATCGGCAGTGATATCTGTAACAAGCCTTGTTGAAAGGGTTGCCAGCTCGTTGGGGATATAGAGCGTACCGTCATTCTTTACAATGTCTTGGCTTACAACCACATTGCTCTTGGGTGCGAGAACAGTTGTAATAGATGTACTGTCTGAGGTGAGCTGGAAGTAAAACTCATTCATATCCTTTTGTCCAGTAAACCCACCAATGGCAAACCCACTCTTTGGTCCTTTTGCTTGGTCATCGAAAAATATACGGGTGCTATCGGGAGTAAGTTGGAAATATTGTTTTCCAATGGTTTTCTGCCCCGTGAAACCGCCAATGGCAAAGCCACTTTTAAGCCCTTTTGAATTGTCATCGAAGTAAACACGTGTGCTATCGGGGGTAACGTGAAAAAAGTTCGTCTCATCGTCAGTTACCTTCTGCCCTGTATAGCCACCAATTGCAAACCCACTCTTAAGGCCCTTAATACCTGATGGGTCGAAGGATATTCGGGTATAATAGGGGCTAACATACATCACCTGAGAAGGATTGGTTTTATGCTCGTTGTATCCACCTATTGCAAACCCACCCTTGTAGCTCTTATCGGGCGCATAACGGGTATTTACTCTCACGCTATCGGCTGTAACCCGGAGGAACTCCATACCGTCTTCTCCCTCCTTCTGCCCGGTGAAGCCGCCAATGGCAAACCCGCTCTTAAGACCTTTTCCCCCTTCAACGGAATCGTCAACATAGATGCGGACACCCGTTTCGTAAACAGCAAAAACAACTTGTCCATACTTATTGCGTACCTCAAAAAGTGCCTCGTCATCACCCACATCGGGGCTAACAACCAGCTGTGCAGCGGTTTGAGCATGTAAAGCGTAGGGAACTGAGTGAAACT
This sequence comes from uncultured Rikenellaceae bacterium, assembly GCA_964481075.1. Classification (GTDB taxonomy): domain Bacteria; phylum Bacteroidota; class Bacteroidia; order Bacteroidales; family Tenuifilaceae; genus MWFE01. The sequence continues at coordinate 2,201 of CAYZSD010000099.1, forward strand.
GCGATATACCCAACAGGATATAGGTTGTGCCATCGAGGCTAACCTCGGTTTTTATGTATATACCACTTCCAGGCCAGGGAATATCTTCGAAGATTCCAGTGGTGTTATAACCTGTGCCAACAATCAAGCTCACAGTACCATTGGGACTTGTGGTTTGTGAATGCGTCTCCACGTAGTGAATGGTGGAGCCTGTATCGTCCTGAAGCGTAACCCGAATGTTTACGGGTTGGCTTACCAATGGTTGCCCAGAGGAATTACGTATAACTGCTTGGTAATTCATCGATTGTGGGGCTTGCGCAAGAAGCATTGCTGATGCCAGTAAGGCTAAGGAAAGGGTAAAGAATCTTTTCATAAACAAACGTATAGAGGTTTAAGGTTTTTAAAAAATGAAAACGAAAATACCCAAAAAACACACAAACCAACACCATATCTCCATATCACTGGCCAAGTTTAGGATTCTAGCCTTTTGTTTTCTCTTATTTGGGGCTATTGTTCAAAAAATATTGTTATAGAAAAGTGTGCTGTAAAACATTTTTTTTATATTTGAGGCACAGTATTTTTCAAAATTATTTTTCTTTATACTGATTGATAGATGATTGCAACTTTATGCTGCAATCGTTTGTGTTAGTTTTACATTATTTTTATGGATATGGTACAGGCCAACATCGATGTTCAAAGTGCTTTTGAAGGGGTTTGCTCCCTTTTCTTCAACCTTAAACCCCGTGAAAAGGAATTGATGTGGAAAAGCTTCACCTGCTCTTCCTTTAAAAAAGGTGAGATAATTTACCGTGATGGAGAAACCCCCACCGGTTTAGTGTGTCTTATCAGGGGCAAGGTTAAAATCTTTAAGGAAGGTGTTGGAGGAAGAGATCAAATTGTTAGGATGGCTAAACCAATCGGTTTTATTGGCTACAGAGCCCTTCTGGCCGATGACAACCACATCGCTTCAGCAGAAGCCATTGAGGATTGCATTGTTGGAGAGATTGACAAGTTGTGCATGATTAAAATACTGCAAACCAACGCCTTGTTGTGTTACCATATACTTAAATCCGTTGCCACTGAGCTCGGGTTCTCAAATAGCCGAACGGTTACCCTAACCCAAAAGCACATTCGTGGCCGTTTAGCTGAATCGCTTGTTTTCCTGCGCGATACCTATGGCCTGGAGGAAGATGAACAGACCATCAAGGTTTACCTTTCACGCGAGGACCTGGCAAACCTCTCGAACATGACCACCTCGAATGCTATACGAACCCTTTCGGCTTTCGCCGATGAGGGGGTTATTGAGCTCGATGGTCGCAGGGTGAAAATAATCGATCCCTACAAGCTAGAAAGGATAAGCGATTTGGGCTAAAATATTGTTTTTGCCCTTAACTTTTTACCTTCACAAAGTCGAAGAAAACCCCAACAGCTACACGGTGCTACTCACCTCCAGCACTAAGCCCTTAAGGTATTCACCTTCTGGGTGATAGATGTTTATTGGGTGATCAGCAGGCTGAGTAAGCTGATGAAGGATTCGAACCTGCTTCTGGGCAATGATTGACCCTGAGAAAACTGCATTTCGAAACTGCTCTCGGCTTACAACCTGCGAGCAGGAGAAGGTGAAAAGTATCCCCCCTGGCTTTAACCTACGAAAAGCGTTGGCATTGAGCCGTTTGTAGGCTTGCAATGCATTCTTTAACGAATGTGTGCTTTTAGCAAATGCCGGAGGATCTAAAACAATCACATCCCAGGTATCGTGGTTATTCTTAAGAAACTCAAAAACATCGACACATTGCGATTGATGCTTCTGGTTATCGCCAAAGTTTAGGTCAATGTTCCTATTGGTAAGTTCAATAGCTTTGCTAGAGCTGTCAACCGATACAACTCTGGTTGCACCACCACGTAGCGCATACACCGAAAAACCACCTGTATAGCAGAAGGTATTAAGAACAGCTGCATTCTTAGAGTACAGCTCCAACAAGGAACGATTATCGCGCTGGTCGATAAAGAAACCCGTCTTCTGCCCTTCCTCCCACGATACCTCAAAGCGGTTTCCATTCTCAAAAAGAAGCTCTTCAACCTGATTGCCAAAAAGATAACCATCCTTTGCTTCACCCCATTGGTTACCAGAAACCGTTACGCTACTCTTGTCGAAAACCGATTTAATCTGTTGCCCTGAAACCTGAACAATAAGCTCAGCAATCAGGTTGCGAATGGCATACATTCCCACGCTATGGGCTTGAATTACTGCTGTTGAACCGTAAACATCAACTATTAACCCAGGAAATCCGTCGCCCTCGCCATGAATCAACCGGAAAATGTTTGTTCTAGCGTTTCCAATGAAACCAAGCCTTTGACGAAAATCATAGGCCAATTTCAACTTCCTAAGCCAAAAAGAAGTATCAATAGAACTTTGTGAAAAACAGAATATTCTAACAGCGATAGAACCATTCTGGAAATGTCCGGTTGCAAGATATTCACCCGATGCATCGAATACCTCAACCACAACGCCATCGGCAACGCTTCCTTCAATCTTACGGATTGCACCCGAAAACACCCAGGGGTGAAACCGTTGAATGGACTGCTCTTTGCCCGGCTTAAGAATTACTCTTGGGTACATCATTTAATGGCCTAAAGGTGAGTAATTTTAAATATATCAATCTACATGCCCACGCATCAACAGCGGCATACTGCTGTTGAGCTTCGGTTAAGGAGTCTGCATCCCAATTGGATAGCTGTTGACTTTTTGAAACCTTGTACCCCAAAACAATAGCAGCCATCTTTCTAACACTCAAACTATCAATACCATACCTTGGAACAAGCGACTGAAGGTCGATAAATCCTTCGGGATTAATCTTTCTAAGCTTCTGAATAGCCTTAATATCGTCCCTAACGGCTGCTCCAACCTTAAAAATCTCAGGATTCTCAAGAAATTGCTTCAACCCATTCGTAACCTTTGTCTCCTTCAGCTTAACAATAAGTGCCACGCTATCCGTGGCAAGCTGCATGATAGAAATAAGGTTATTCTCACCTTTTCGAAACGAGGGCTTTGTTTCAGTATCAAACCCCACTACCCTTTCTTTTCTCAGTGCCATTAGCTCATTATCAAGCTCATCAGATGTCTTAATTACCTTAATGGTGCCGTTGAATGCTAACTTAGGAAGTAGCGCAATCTCTTCGTTGGTAATGCTGTAAAGGTCTTGATCACTCATTGCTACTTAAATCGTTTTGTCGTTTGGTTACAAACCAATTACTGGTATCGGGTTCAACCTCTGGGTTCGTGATTTCATCGTCCGAAGTTAAATCGGCATCTGAGTAAACAAGTAAATGAATAGCACGTATCGAGTTTGCTAAGCGTATCCCCCAGTATTCCTGAAAATTGAGAGAGCACTCCCAAAGGGCATCGTTCATCTCTTCAATCTGTCCTTCCTTGTAAATCATTGTGAAGTCCTTCAAATCCTGATATATATCGGTAAGGTACTCGGCAAGACTCGCTGAGAACTGGTCGTCGGTCTCGGAAATTCTCTTGTCGAAAACCTCAGGAAAACTATCAAAAGAACCCATTAAATCTCTTATCCTTACATTCAACTCGAGGTAGAGCTCCTCACTCACATACTTCTGATTTCCTCCTTCATAAACTGGCTCAGTTTTAGGAAGAAGCGTTGCTTTGTAGTAGAGCAAAGGCAGAAGGCTACTTGCAACCCTCACAAAACTACTTCTGCTGAACTTGCTGCAATTCTCGATGAATGCACAATACTCCTTGGCAACAGCAGCAAATTCAACTACTTGACGATTAAATACTAACTCTTTAAGACTTGTTGTCATACCAAAAAAATGTTTGCAAACCTATACCATTTTGAGGAAACAGACAAATAAAACTAAATACTAATGTTTGATTCTCTGTGTTTCTTTGTGAAAACTTGCTGAAAGAGTAACCAAAACTCAATGGCAAGAATAAAGATAACCATGTATCCAAAAACCGAGTTGTAAGTTGACCCAAAACCCGAAAAAATTGCAATGGGAGTAATCGATAAGGGTAATGAAACTATCAATAAATTCAAGAAAGGCCATCTTTTTCGAACCATTAGGTAAATAGCCAGAAACACCATCACCCAACCTAACCCATTGAATGGAAGGGTTTTGCCAAGCGTTCTTCCAACTCTTTTCATGATAATACTGGCATACCAAAGGGGATCGGAGGTAATATCAGCAATTACCTTGTCCTTAACAATTTGCTCATACTCTGGGATTTCATCAAATTTAATGTAATAAATCCTCTTCTCATCGTAGTAATCATCGGTATGGTACTTTCCAGAGTAGCTAAGCTGGATATTATACTTTTCCTTTAGAATTGGAATGGCATACCAATAGGCAACCCTATCATCCCATTGATACCCGTATTTTGTATCGAAATCGCCTAATCCACAGAAAACGGGATGCCAAAACCTATGCCCAGCAATTCTCGCTTCGGGATAAACATGTCCATTCTTGGTTGAAACCAATTGGGTTGCCTCATGGAACTTCTTATCGAAGTAATGCCTAACTAGCTTCCTTGAACCATAAAATGAAGCAAGAACTAAAAGAAGAAGGATTACTCGGAAGAAAATTTTCTGTCGATTCGAAAGAGCATAAATCATTATTATAGATAGCAATACAATTGAAACCTCGTTTCGAATTTCACTAAAAAAACCAATCAACAAACCAGAAATGAGTGCCAATAGAATATGAAGATACTTTCTTCTTGCCTCAACAAATAGAAGGTTAATATTAAGTCCAAGAATTGCAAAAAACACAGAGCCTGCCAGGCCAAAAATATTCTGATTGCAATAAACTTCGTAAAGGAAAAACGGGGTAAAACTGATGGATAGAACAAGAAAAAGTCCAATAATTGGATACCCAATGGACCAAATTCCCCAGTATAACAATAATAAGGATATGGTGAAAACCATCGCATTAAATAGTTTGATGGAAGGATTTTGGGGCGAACCTGAAAGCCAGGCATTTGGAAGAAAAGCGAAAATTCGAGCGTGTTCGCCCAACCTAGACCAATGGAAGTATTCCATAATCAAGTCCTTACCATTGGTTTCAATCTCATGCAATGCTCCCTCCTTTGAGTAGTTTAGGTTGTTATTTAGCGTAGCCAAAGGGAAGAAACCAGTGTAATAGTAGAAGTAAATGAATTTATGAGCTTTATCGTAAGAAAAACCGCTGGTAGCTTTTCTCGACTGAGTATCTGAAACTTCCTGAAATTCAGTATATTTATAAATTGAAATGTGTGTAGCAATTATTATTATAAGCGTTACAAAAAGGAAACGTTTTAGCTTGGCTGCCTGTAAAATACCGTTGACGATTTCAATCATTTACAAATTTTTTTTATTATGTAAATTGGGCGTTGGCGAATTTCTTGAAGAGCCTTTTCGAAGTAGAGCGAAAGAATTGTAATAACAACAAAAAGAATTGAAAAAGAAAGAGATAGAAAAATCACAATGGTTGTATAACCCGAAGGTGGCGTTTCACCGTAGAAATATTCAAATAGGCTATACCCGGTAAGTAAAATTGTAAAAAGAATAAACACCACAGAGATTCCAATGCACAGTCTCAAGGGCTTATTTGAAAATGAGAATATTGCATTGAAAGCAAGTCGAAAAAGGCTTCCAAAGGAGTATGCACTTACGCCATGCTTTCGTTCGGGGGCTTGGAAAGGGATAACTGCTTTTGCAAAGCCAACCTGTTGAATGAAGCCACGAATGAATCGACTTCTCTCCCTGTAGTTTTCACGAAGAATAGTAGCAACCTGCTTGGAAATCAAGAAAAAATCGGTAGAATTGGCCTCAAATTGGAATGTTGAAAGCGAATTTAGTATTCGATAAAAAAGACGGGATAGACTCTTTTTGATAAAACCTCCATCAGCCCTTTGAGTTCGCTCCATTAGCACAATGTCGTTTCCTTTATTGAACTGGTCAACCATCAATGGAATCAGCTCTGGTGGGTGTTGACCATCGGAGTCCATGCAAATGATTGCTTCGCCAGAAGCATTGTCTATTCCTGCAATCATGGCAGCCTCGTGACCAAAGTTTCGAGAAAACTGTATTGTAATATGCTCGATATTGGTGGCAGTTTCACTTGTTCTAATCTCATCTATAAGCAGTTGTGTGCCATCGATGCTTCCATCGTTTACCCAAATAAGTTCAAAACTCGTGTTTGGTTGTGTAAGCAAAACTTCCCGCAACGATTCGCTGAAGAACTTCACTCCCTCCTGCTCGTTGTATAGGGAAAGAACTATAGAAATCCTGCTATTGCCCATTTCTCTTTTTTTTACTTTGCTTCGCAAAGGTAGTCGATTTAAAATCTTTTCAGAAAAAAGTAGCATGAGATACTCAGTTTTTTAAGCGATTTTGTAGAAAAGACCTTACTTTAGCTGGTAATAAAAAAACCGATGGGCTATAAACTCACATCTGAATTTCAACCTACTGGTGATCAACCCGATGCAATCAGGCAGCTTGTAGAAGGGCTGAATCGAAACGATAGGTTTCAAACCCTTCTTGGCGTTACAGGATCGGGTAAAACCTTTACCATAGCCAACGTGTTGGCAAAGGTCAACAGGCCTGCACTGATACTTAGCCACAACAAGACTCTTGCGGCTCAACTTTACGGAGAGTTCAAAACCTTCTTCCCTGAGAATGCTGTGGAATACTTTGTGTCGTACTACGATTACTATCAGCCAGAAGCTTACATCCCAGTAACTGACACATACATTGAGAAGGATCTTTCCATTAACGATGAGATAGAAAAGCTGAGGCTAAGCGCAACCTCATCGCTCCTTTCTGGGAGGAAAGATGTTGTGGTGGTATCGTCGGTTTCGTGCCTCTATGGAATTGGCAACCCTCAAGATTTCTACAGCAACACCATCTCCATACGCAAAGGCCAAACCATTAGCAGGAATGTGTTTCTCCGAAGATTGGTTGACAGCCTCTACTCAAGAAATGAGATTGAGTTCACCAATGGAACCTTTAGGGTTAAGGGCGATACGTTGGATGTTTTCACGGCTTACGGCGACTTTGCCTATCGTTTTATCTTCTGGGGCGATGAGATTGAAACCATTGAGAAGTTCAACCCTATAACAGGAGGAATCATTGAGAATCTTGATGAGGCTACCATATACCCGGCAAATATCTTTGTTACAACCCGCGAACGGATAAACCAAGCAATGAGCAACATACAGGATGATTTGGTTAAGCAAGTGGAGTTCTTCAAGAGCATTGGGAAGCACCAGGAAGCCAAACGACTTCTGCAAAGAGTTGAGTACGACCTAGAGATGATACGTGAACTAGGTTACTGCCCGGGTATTGAGAACTATTCCCGCTACTTCGACGGTAGGAAGGCTGGCACACGACCATTCTGTTTGCTCGATTATTTCCCGAAAGATTTCATCACAATAATTGATGAGAGCCATGCAACACTTCCACAGATCAGGGCAATGTACGGGGGCGACAGTTCCAGAAAGCAAACCCTTGTGGAGTATGGATTTAGACTGCCGGCAGCCATCGATAACCGCCCGTTAAAATTCGAGGAATTCGAAGCCCTTGTGGGACAAATTGTTTACGTAAGCGCAACTCCAACCGATTACGAGTTGGAACGCTCTGGCGGTGTGGTTATTGAACAGCTAATCAGGCCAACAGGCCTGTTGGATCCTGTGATTGAGATACGTCCTAGCCTCAACCAGGTTGACGATCTGGTGGGAGAGATAAACCGTAGGGCAGCAATCGATGAGCGCATTCTGGTTACAACCCTAACAAAGCGTATGGCTGAAGAGCTTGTGAAGTACCTTGTTAAGCTCGACATACGTTGTAGGTACATCCACTCCGATGTGGAAACAATCAAGAGGGTTGAGATTATGGAAGATCTGAGAAGTGGCGTTTTCGATGTCCTCGTAGGGGTTAACCTCCTTAGAGAAGGGTTAGATTTGCCCGAAGTATCGCTTGTTGCCATTATCGATGCCGATAAGGAGGGATTCCTTCGTTCTGCAAGAGCGCTGACCCAAACAGCAGGCAGAGCAGCGCGAAACCTTAACGGGAAGGTGATTATGTATGCAGATAAGATCACAAACTCAATGAGGATAACCATTGAAGAAACTAATAGAAGAAGAGAAAAACAGCTCAAATACAACGTGGAGATGGGTGTAACTCCCCAACAGATTATCAAGGAACGGAAAGCTATCCTAGGTGCTGATGTTGGAAGAAAAACTTCCCCAAAATCATACTACTCCGAGCCAATCAAAGCCAATATTGCTGCCGATCCCATTGTTCAATACATGAGTAAAGAGGCACTTGAAAAAGCTATTGAGAAAACAAAAAAATCGATGGAGAGCGCTGCAAAAGAGTTAGATTTCATTCAGGCAGCTCGTTTCCGCGATGAAATGCTAGAATTGCAACGAATATTATCATCAAAAACTTAACCTTAGTTTTTGCTGCTTAAAACATTTATTTGCATAAAATGTTACTTTTGCGTTAGAGTTAACCAACCCTATGTTGAACCATGAAAAAACTCTTTCGATTCATTAGGTTATACTACCGTGAGATATTCAGGGCTTTCTATTTCATTATTGCAATTGCTACCATTGTTAGCTTTCTTCCCCGTGAAGGTAGGTTTAAGTATGAATTTCAAAAAGGAAAACCTTGGATGCACAATGATATGGTTGCACCCTTCGATTTTCCAATATATAAAACCGACTCCGAATTAATTACCGAACGGAACACAATTCTCATAAACCTTAAGCCCTACTTCCGAATCGACTCAACTGCCATAGGATTAGCCATCGAAGAGTTTAGAAACGATTTCTTATCAGAAAAAAGGAGGGCAAACCTTGATGGAAAAACACAGAAACAAACAACGGATAGCCTGGAGCTGAAAATTGAGGAGTATATTCGCTTCATACATCTGAAAGGGGTAATTAAACCCGACGACCTTATCGAACTCCGAGAAAGGTTGAACTCTGGCATCACGATAATAGTAAATAACATTGCCTACAACAAGTCAACCGACGATTTCTATACCGTTAGCCAAGCCCTTGAACTTTTGCAGGAACAGAAAGAAAAACTTATCTCCTCATTAAAGAAAGAAGACCTTAATATTATTAATAAACTTAACCTATCAAACTATATCATCCCTAACCTTTCCTACGATTCAAAGACAACCGAACGGATTTCTCAGGATATGCTAACCGGAATATCACAAACCAAAGGTTTAATCTTTGCAGGTGAACGAATTGTGAGCAAGGGTGAAAATATTACCCCAGAATTATATCAAATTCTTTTTTCGCTAAAAAAAGAGTTCGAAAGCAGAACAACCTATTCCATAAACCGTTGGACCCTAATAGGTGGGCAAACTCTTATTGTTACAATTATATTCGTTGTTCTTTTTCTTTTCTTACTAAATTTTAGAAAGGAAATTCTGCTTTACGACTCAAAGATTATCTTCATTCTACTACTAATCACCCTAATGACAGTAGTTTCGTCTCTTCTGATTAGGAGAGATTTTATTAGCGTTTACATTATTCCATTTGCTATTGTACCCATATTCATTCGTACTTTCTACGATTCACGTCTTGCCCTTTTCATTCACCTTGTAACCCTCTTCCTAGTTGGTTTCTTCGTTCCCAATAGCTTCGAATTCCTTTTCGTGCATTTCATTGCAGGGATTATTTCAATAATAAGCATTTCCAATGTTTACCGTAGGGGAAAACTTTTTCTTTGTGTTCTCTACATTCTTATTTCATACTTACTCGTTTACCTTGGTATTGTTACTATTCAAGAAGGAAATCCCTGGGCCATCGACCCACTAAGCATGGCATGGTTTACAGGTAACGCTCTTCTCCTCCTGGCAACTTACCAGCTGATTTACCTCTTTGAGAAGGTTTTTGGATTCCTTTCCGATACAACCCTTATGGAACTCTCCGACACCAATCAGGATTTGCTCCGTAAGCTAGCCGAAGCAGCACCTGGCACCTTTCAGCACTCGCTTCAGGTTGCAAACCTTGCAGAAAGCGCAACCCAAAAAATTGGGGGAAACCCCCTTCTTGTAAGAGCTGGTGCTCTTTACCACGACATCGGTAAAATTCTTAAACCGTACTATTTTATCGAAAACCAGTCGCCCGACTTCAACCCTCACAAAGGGATTGACTTTGAGGAGAGCGCATCGATTATTATTAACCATGTGAATGATGGAGTTCAGCTTGCCCGTAAGCATGGCTTGCCAGAACAAATAATCGATTTCATCATCACCCACCATGGGACGAATAAGGTACAGTATTTTTACCGACTTTTCCGTGAAAAATTTCCTGAAGCAACAGACGAACTGGTTAATTTTACCTATCCAGGGCCCAAACCCTTTTCGAAGGAGACTGCCGTTCTCATGATGGCCGACTCAGTTGAGGCTGCTTCAAGAGCCTTAAAAAATATTTCAGTCAATACCATTGAAGACTTAGTGGATAGCATCATTAACTATCAGCAAATTGAAGAACAGTTCAATGAGGCAAACATCACTTTTCGAGATATCACAATTATCAAATCTGTTTTCAAGAAAAAACTCATAAACATCTACCACGCTCGTATTGAATACCCAAAAGAAAATATATTCTAATTATTTTTTTCAAAATACTGTTTTATGAAAAAATAAAGCGTACTTTTACGCCGTAATTACTAACACTTTAATTTTATTAGTTGAACATGAACATTTTTTGTGGAAGTCTTCCTTTTAGCCTGCAAGAGTCTGAGTTAAAGGAGTTTTTTGAAGAGTACGGTGAAGTGTCAGCCGTAAGAATTATTACTGACAAGTACTCAGGAAGAAGTAAAGGTTTCGGGTTTGTTG
>CAYZSD010000100.1:0-12948 GCA_964481075.1 uncultured Rikenellaceae bacterium
CTAAATCTATTACATGATTATCATCATAAAAATTACTTAGTCGGACAGTAGTGATCTTTTTATTATTCGTTACGATACTGAAATTGGTGAAGTAAGATTTGACCTATGGTTTTTGAAGATGGATTTTAATCCTCATTACAAACATATTTGGTTGTATGATACGATGGGAGCTGTGGTAATGGGATTACTCTTAGAACGAAGGTGGGTATGTAGAAACCTTTGCTTTATGGGTTTGCTTTGTGCCACAGGTGCCTCATTATCAAGACTATTACCAGTTGTTGATACAAACAAGTGTAATCTTTGTGGAAAATGCGAACACGATTGTTTACTTAGAATTCCAATCAAAGAATATGTGGCAAATGAAAATGGCTTGGTTACAAGCTCCGAATGTATTCTTTGTGGCAAATGCGAGGATAGTTGCAATAAAAAAGCGATAAAAATTAGATTTATTTGGAACAGGAAAGAATTTAAATATTCAACGATTCTTTTTCAAGGTATGAACGCTAAAAACAGAGTACCAGCAAATCACCAATTTTCACATTTGTAAGCCTTTTCTGCATTGTAAAATCGAAATGAATAACTTTCGAAGTTTGAACTAATTCGTAAATATTTTGTGACAGAGAACAACCGTTCTATAAGTTAAATACTTTTGTAGCATATTAGTCATCAGCAGATATAAGGCCATGAAGAAATCTCTTAAACTAAAAATCCTTGCTGGATTTATGCTGCTTGTTTCACTACTGTTGGTAGCTGGAGCAGTATCAATTATTGAATTTTTAAAGCTTAGTCATTCCGTTACAGCACTAATTGAGGACAACTATAAAACCATTGAAGCATCAAAAGGAATGTTGGAGGCTCTTGAAAGAACCGATAGTGGAATACTTTTAATTCTACTTGGCGATAGGGATGAGGGTAAGGAAGTATTAAAAACCGCAGGGGAGCAATTCTCAAAAGCATTTGATATAGCACAAAATAATATTACTGAAATGAATGAGGATCAGTATATTAATAATATTTCTAGGCTGTATAACATTTTTTTTGAAAGGATTCATGAGACTAAAAGTGATAGAGGAAAAATGGGAGATATGGATTGGTATCATAAGGAGATCTACCAATCTTTTATTCAAGTGAAACATGCTGTTGATGAGCTTATGGCATTAAATCAGGCCAGTATGTATGAGGAAGCCACTATGCTCAAAGAAAAGTCTCATAGAGCCATCATGCCTGGAATTGTAGCAATTATTGGAGCATTGGTTTTCTCTGTGCTACTTAGTTTTTTTATTTCTAAGTATTATGTTTCACCCTTAGGCAATCTTGCAACTGCAATTAAAAATTTTCATCCCCGCGAAAAGCAGCTTAGGTCAAACATCAAGTCGGAAGACGAGATTAAAAAAATTGAAGTTGAGGTTAATGGTTTGATTGAAAAACTTATCAAGTACCAATCTGAACAAAAAGCATAAGCCATGAGAATAGAGGTAGTTATCAAACTTATTGGGTTTGTTCTGCTATTCAATGCCCTGTTCCTTTTCTTATCCACAGGGATTTCAATTTGGCATGCTGAAACTTCGGTGATCCCTCTGCTTTTTAGTGGAATGATATGCTTAATTTTCGGACTATTCCCATTTATCTTTGTAGAAAAGCATGATGAGATAAGCTTCTCTGAGGGCCTTGTAATTGTAGTGGGTGGATGGATGATTACTTGCCTTATCGGCATGTTGCCATACATCATGTGGGGAGGGGAGTTTACCCCAATAAATGCCTGGTTCGAAAGCGTTTCAGGTTTTACTACTACTGGTTCATCGATTCTCAATAATATTGAAGCGTTGCCCAAGGGCCTTCTTTTCTGGCGTTCGGCAACACACTGGATAGGTGGCGTTGGGGTAATAATGTTCGTTCTGCTTATACTTCCCCACTCTACAAGTACACGACTTACCCTTCTCAATGCTGAAATGAGCGAACTCTCAAAGCTCAACTTTCGGTATAAAGCTCGTAAGATTATCCATGTGCTTGCTATCGTTTACGTTGGGCTAACCCTTTTACAAACAATCATTCTCAGTTTGTTGGGAATGAGCTTGTTCGATGCAGTTAACCATTCATTTGCAACCATTGCAACCGGCGGATTCTCCACAAAGAATAGCAGCGTTGCCTATTTCAATAGCGCAATGATTGAAAGCATTATTATGCTTTTTATGATTCTTTCTGGTATTCATTTCGGGTTGCTCTACGGTACTATCACCTTCAAGAATGAAAATATTTTCAATTCTCCTGTAGTTAAAGCTTTTATTTCAATTTTAGCCATTGGAATTTTGCTGGTTTCTTCAAAACTCTATTTTGCTGGTTTTTACGATTTTTGGAATTCTCTCAGGTACGGAGCTTTTCAGGTAATCTCCTTGGGAACAACCACTGGTTTTGCCACCACCGATAGCGCTAATTGGCCTGCCTTTACGCATATTATCCTGATTTACTTTACCATTCAATGCGGCATGGTGGGCTCAACCTCGGGTGGATTAAAGTTTGATAGGATATACCTGTTCTTCAAGTCGTTACGTAAACAGCTCACTTTACTTCAGCACCCTCGAGCGGTTGTGTTGATTCGAATCAATAATCGCCCAATAAGCGAGCATTTAGAAACATTAACCCTGGTTTTTCTAGTGTTATACATCTTCACACTTTTTATTACAACGATTATCCTCACTTCTCTGGATGTTGATTTATACACTGCATTTTCTGCCTCTATTGCAACAATAGGTAACGTTGGTCCAGGGTTTGGAGAAGTGAGTTCCCTCTCGAACTATGCAGGTATTCCTGATTTCGGGAAATTTGTTCTGTCCATCAACATGATCCTAGGTAGGTTAGAAATATTTAATATCATTGCTCTGCTTATGATTAGGAGAGGAAACGTTTAATATAAAATAATTAAACTGGTTGTCAGAAGAGCTTATCTTAAAATCTTTCGAACGAAGGCAACGGTGAAGTAGGCCATCAAAAAAACTCCCACAAACCCTTCAAAGCCACAAAAAAAACGAATCGCCCCAACAGGAACGAAATCGCCATAGCCAATCGTAAAGAAAGTTATACCGCTATGGTATAGCGATTTGTAAAAGACAGGCATATCGTTTTGTTGGCCATAGGTTGATACAATGTCTCCAAACCCTAGGCTTATCATAATTGTATAAAAACCAGCAAAACCCAGAAAAACAATTGCTATTGATAGAAAAACTCTTGCTGGTGCAGTAGCGTAAAGGCCAATGTAATCGAAAACGAGTTTCTTGAAAAGGTAGTTTGGGTAAGCTCCAACTTTTTGAGTAAAGCTCCCTTTAAGGTTTGTCTCGAGCAATACCTCCTCTTCACAGCGCTTAAATTCAACGTAGGCAAAGTCCTCGTCGTTGTATTTCCCTTGATTTCTGAAATTCTCTTTCAAAACCCTGAACTGATAAGCTTTTTGAGCAATTGATGTATCCTTCTGATTATAGATTATTTTCTTTACCTCATTGTCGTTCCAGTCGATTAGGATCTGCCCTAAAAGCCTTATCCCAGATAGATTCAGCATACTAACATTTGGTCTTTCGCCGTGTGAGAAGTACTCTACAATATCACGAATAATGCAACCAGAAAGATCAATAGTGTTAACCGAATTTACATGCAAATTAAGCCTATCGTTAAATTGACAGTCAATGAGGTGAAGTGACGAAACTTGCATCTTTTCGAAGGTTACCTCATGATTGAACTTAATCTTTTCGAAGTACAACTCTGAGTCGATTCCTATAAACTCCTCAAAAGAAAGATGTTCATTTCCGAAATCGGTTTTCCGAAAAGAAAACTTAGCACCTTTAGCTTCTGCTCCATCGAAAAAAACATGACCAAGGCCAAAGATAGTGCGATTGAACGAAACCTTCCCGCTTCCAAACTCAACAGTACGAAAGTCAACTCGACCATCGGTAAACTCGGCTCGCTCGAAGTTTAGGTTCCCTTTGCCAAATCGCGCGTAGTGAAAATCAACCTTACCTTCGCCAAAGCGGGTGGCCTTGAAGTTTGCCTCCCCATCGTTGAACCGAACATTGATGAAGGAAACATCCCCATCGCCAAAATCGGTATAGGTGAATGATATCTGTCCATTACCAAAATCGCTGTCTTGAAAATCCTTTTCTCCTCCGGAGAAAATCGTATTCTTCATGTAGAGGTTCGATTCTTTTAGCTCACATTGAGTCATGTCGAATCGCTCAACCTTCACAAAAATCTCTGAGAGAATGATTTCATCGCAGCTAAATACCGATTCATGAAAAGTTAGGCATTTGCCGGTAATGATTGCCCCTGAAAAATCAACACTACCATTTAGGAATAGTGCGTATGAGAAATCAATCTCAAAGGTTGAAACAAAGAGTGCATTACGAGCAGTGAATCCATTTATTTCAAGCTGACAATGCTTCTCTTTTAGCAGAAACCTTCGGCATGCAGTAAGCGAAAAACCCTGCACAAAACAATTACTCAGGTCAACGTGTTTGCCTAATCCGATTTGCTCATAAACTTCATTTAGAGAAGGATATCCAAGTAACAGTTCGTCAATTATTTTCTCATGCCTATCGATAAGGGTAACCTTTGCTGAGCATGGTGTTGTGAAACCATCATCTCTAAGGAAAGGCTTTTCGATAACCTCAAGTTTAAAGGATTCAAAACTTCTAAGCATGGCAAAGAGTTTTGATTACATGAAAAAATAATTATTACTAATGCAGATCAAGATATTATGCAGAAAAAGTTGTCTTTATGTAAAAATTAGAATGATTGGATATAAGCTGCAGGTGAATCTAAAACATAAAGCCTTTCGGTGAATTTTATACCTACCGCGCTATTCTCAAGCAGAGCATTAACAACATCGTTGGTTTTTTCGGCAGAGACACTAAAGGTGCTCTGAACCAGTGAAGAAACCTTTTGGCTTTTTGAGCCAGAGATTAGTACTTTTATTCTTGATACAGTGGATCCTGTGGCACCTGCTTTCATTCCAGCCTGCTTAAGCACATCCTCGGCATCCTCGTCAGATATCATCGAAAGTTCACAGTTGTCGTTGGGTAACCATAGCTGATCGTCAACAGAATCGGCACCAACGGTGTCAAGCCTTTTTCTCCAAAACGTATTACCCTTGAGCTGGTCGATGGCAGCAATTATTTGTTCCATACTTGCAGCATACTCCTGACGTCCTACCCTCATCCTGGTGTCAATCAATCCATAGCTGACAGGTGTTTGGTAAATAAAGCCTCTACCAGGTCTATCTAACCGTCCTTCTTCAAGCAGGAGTTTTATAATGCTTTCGGTATCTTGCTCAGGCATAATTAGATGAACAACTTCCTTCTCAGGTGATATGGTGATTCTAATCAACCCAAGCTGATCGCGGAGGTCGTTGCTTATCCCGTGAGTTATTAAGGGCACACATACACCAAGGTCAAGGGCAACCTTTGCCAATTTCTCCCCACTACCCGGAACAGAAAGGACGCAAATAACGTATGAAAGCTTGTCAAGATAAGGAATGTCGTGATTTGCATTACCTTCTACATCTTCAAAAACAACGTATGGTGGCTCTTTCTTGGTGAATTCAATAAGGTCCTGAGAGAAGATTGTTCCTCGGCCGGGTATCTGGAAATCTCCTGCTTTGATAAGGTAGTCCATTACCATACGTGCCTGTTTCCTTTGAACAGTAAAACGGAAAACATCAACCGGTGTGCTTTGGAGTTTTATTATTGATCCAGGCAAACCAAAACTTCTTGGGCTAATGAACTCCCGGGCTGTTCTACCGGTTTCATCAAATACTGAGGTTATTCCAAGTTTAAAGATTTGCTCAACGATTAAATCACTAAACAACTTATTTACAATACATGTGATTCTACTCACTCGGTGGGGTGCGTGAGTACCCTTATCCATTTGTGTCTTCCAAACCGCTCTCGACGGTGAAAAATCCTTATTCTGTGTGTTTTTCTCCTTATTCATTGTCGTCATTGGTTGAGGATTTAACGATTCGTTGCTGACGTGCTCTGGTGATTAACCCGAAAGTAAGAACGGTTATTATTGGCATGAAGGATGCCATAGCTAGAATGCCGAAGCCATCCACTACGTTTAGCTCATTGCCAATACTTAACCCCATTGCCAGTACCAAAGGCACTGTAACTGGTCCAGTAGTAACTCCGCCGCAATCCCATGCAATGGCTGTAAACCCATCTTCGCTTAGGTAGGTAAGGGGCATCAATACAAGATAACCCGGTAGTAAAAACCAGATAAGTGGGATATCGTAAAGGATACGAACAACGCCTAAAACTAGACCTAAACCAACTCCCAAAGAAACGATAAACAAAATTTGGGATCGTTTTATGGCCCCAACAGTTAGCTCCTCAACGGTTATACCCAGCGCATTAAGACCAGGTTCAGCCATCGTTGCACCGAAACCCATTCCAAATGCAAATATTAGAACCAGAAGTATTCCTATCAGGGTTAGGTTTGGGCCAAGAAGCGGTGCTCGTGTAATAACATATTCATAGATATTATTTAGTTTATCGTACCGTTCAGGAAAGAATTGAACAGTTTTAACATCATTACCCTCTGTTAGGTTGAAGAACTGTTTTGTTTTTCCATCCACTGTAATTGATGAGAAAACCACAGTTGTATCGAATGGGGCAATCATCTTACTCTCAACAAACTTGGCCTCCTTGCTGAATGCCCGTGGA
The DNA here is from genome assembly GCA_964481075.1 of uncultured Rikenellaceae bacterium. Lineage (GTDB taxonomy): Bacteria > Bacteroidota > Bacteroidia > Bacteroidales > Tenuifilaceae > MWFE01. The sequence goes on from CAYZSD010000100.1 coordinate 6,708, forward strand.
AGCTGTGCACCAACCTGTCCACCAAGCGGACCAAGGCCTAAGCGAATCCCAGAGGTAAGCAATGTCATCCCAATAATTGCGAATATAATACCCAGAGTAAATTCATCTTTATAGCGCAGCTTCTCACGGAGGAGGAGTGTTAGCACCAATAAAAGCATAAGCGTAAGTGGGAGAACAGCTTGCAAAGCAATTTTCGACTCGTCTTTCAATACCGTAGCAAGCTGAGTTCCAGAGGAAACTTGCAGCGGTTCCGTCTTTACTGAAGCAATGTATTTACGCTCTAATTCAGAAGCTTTGCGACTCATCCAGCTGTCGAGCGATTCCTTGCCCAGCAATTTTGTGGTAATATCAGGATTGTTAGCAAGCTGGTTAAGGGTTTGGTAGTACTGTTCTTGGTCAGCAAAAAAAGCCTTTCTACCAATCTCATTACCTCTTGAAAAGGCATGGTGAAGCAGGTCGTCGTCATCGTTAAATAACCTGAGGGCATTTTCCCGATAATCGGGCGAGAAGAAGCGATCTTCTGAAGTGGCTTCGGGTGAAGACGATCTAAGGACTAAACTAAGGGTTAAAACGCTAAGAATTGGAAAAGCCGATGCAAGCAGTATTATTCCAAAGCCTCCGCTGGTAGCCTTGTTTTTACTGGCAGCCCTTGATACACCAATTCCAAGGGCAAGCACAAGTGGGACGGTAACGGCTCCTGTGGTTACAGCTCCAGAATCCCATGCTAATCCGATGATTGAACTCAAAGTTGCATCAAAAGTCATCACCAGCGACATGGCAAGGACAGATGGAATGATTATGAAAATAAATGGCTTTATTGAAATCTCATAGTAGAACATGAACATCCCTGCTGCAACAGCAATGCCAACACCAGCCCCAATGCTATAAACTAAAGCTGAAGTTTGGCGCTCTAAAAGCATATATAGCATAGGAGCATCCCATGCGGTAACGTTGGCTCCTGCCGATCGGAGCGAGCTGATTGCTGGCTCGGCTACCGTTGAACCAAAACCTAAGAAAACACCAAAAATTGCAATAAAGGCAATGCCAACTTTTGTGGGAAGCTTCACTCCAACCCTTTCTCCTAAAGGCATTAAACCAAGTAGAAGCCCTTCAAGAAAAAAAGCTAAACCAAACACCACCATCCCGATGCCTCCGGCAATGGGTAATGCATTGGCAAGCGGTACTTGAAGGATAAGCATCTGAAAGGCAACCAGGTAAATAATTACGAAAGCAATCAACTTGATCTGCTCTACGATACGGTCAGTCGCATATCCCGAAAGCATCCCGAGGGACGTCTTTAGTGGTAATTTGATTCGTTTTTTCATTAAAAAAGGATTTTAATTTTCAAGAAATAAAAATACGAATAATTATAACAAGCAAAGCAATACTATTCAGTTTTTTTCCCTTCCTGAAAAGGAATATTCAAACACTCCTGAACACTTTGCATCCCATCTTGCCGATTGCAAAGCACCACAAGTACATCATCGGCTTCAATAACCGTTGATCCATTGGGGGTTATGTATTTGTCTCCCCTCTTTATCATGGCAATAATTGCCGAAGATGGAAAGTGAAGGTCAACAATCTTCTTGTCAACAGGATTAGAGCCTTCTGGTACAGGAATCTCAGCATATGCAGTTTTAGCCTGTTCTGAAAGAAATACCTCAACTGCCGCTTTAGGCTTAAGCCTTTCGGGTAAAGCAACATGGAACCATTTTGCAATTACTGTGAGCGTGGTCCCCTGTATCAGAATTGATGTAAGTGAAACGAAAAAAACCACATGAAAAATGATGTTTGCCTTTTCAACACCCGCAATTAACGGGTAAGTAGCAAAAACTATTGGAACTGCTCCTCGTAAACCTACCCACGAGATGTAAAGTCGTTTTCGAATCTTCATGCGAAATGGAAGCAAGCTAATCAATACGCTCAGAGGACGAGCTACAAGTATCAGGAAGAAAGAAATTAATAGCCCAATCCCAATTACGGGGATGATATGGGTTGGATAAACCAGTAGGCCAAGTGTGAGGAAAAGTACAATTTGCATTAGCCAAGCTAAACCATCGTACATCTTTAGAATGGTTTTCTTATGAATCAAATCCTGATTACCCAGATAAACCGCACATAAATAGGTTGCCAAAAAACCATTTCCTCCAATAAAATCGGTGAAAGCAAAATTGAAAAACATTAAACCAATCACTAAAACAGGGTATAAACCTTCGAATGCAAGTTTTATGTTGTTAATCAAGTATTTACTAAATATAGCAAATAGCATCCCCACAGCAGCACCAAGAAATAATTGCTTTATGAAAATTGGTATGGCCTGTGCCCAACTTTGGTCGGGATTAACTACAAAACTTAGAAAAGTTATGGTTAGAATGTAAGCCATAGGGTCGTTACTTCCGCTCTCAAACTCAAGGATTGACCGGAGATTACTTTTTAACGCAAGACTCTTCGACCTTAGAATAGAGAAAACGGCCGCAGCATCGGTTGATGAAACAATTGCTCCTATTAGTAACCCTTCATACAAATTACAATCGGTGATTGCCCAAGCAAAAAGCCCTAAGCTAATAGCTGTTACAAGTACTCCAACAGTCGATAAAGAGACTCCTTGCCATAGTATAGGTTTGATTGTTGCCCAGTTTGTATCGAGCCCACCCGAGAAAAGGATGAAATTTAGCGATACTATACCAATAAACTTTGCTACGCCCGGATTATCGAATTGAATTCCAATTAACCCATCGGAGCCAGCCAACATACCAATTATTAAGAAGAGAACAAGCGTGGGAATTCCGAATTTGTAGGATCGTTGAACTAAAACAATGCTTGTAAGTAGTAATATGGATCCAATTAATAGAATGTTCTCGTTGGTAAGACTCATGTTGAAGTGTAAAAAAAGATTTTTAATTCATCACCCACAAATATAGTTTTTTTATACTTTTTTATAGTTTTCTAAGCATTGCTCAAAACTTTTTTGTATATTTAGTTGTTGTTAAAAAAGAATAATTCTCATCAAATATTTTTTATTACATGGTTTTAGATAAACAAATTCTCAAAGATCGAGGCTTGAAAGTTACACCTCAACGAATTGCCGTTCTTGATGCAATGAGGAACCTCAGAAATCACCCAACAGCAGATTGTATTATTGATTTTGTTAGAAGTAATCATCCGAATATTGCTGCTGGAACAGTTTATAAAACACTTGATACTTTTGTTGAGCTGGGAATTATTAAGAAGGTTAAAACGGAGAGAGATGTAATGCGCTACGATGCCATAACCGAGAAGCACCACCATTTGTACTGCATTGAATCAGATAAAATTGAAGACTTTATTGATGAAGAGCTTGATAAAGTCTTAGAAAACTTTTTTGCTCTGAAGAAAATCCCAAATTTTTCTATTGATGACATTAAACTCCAAATAACGGGTCGATTTGAAAAAAGACTCAAAGAATAAACCAAACTAATAACCTAAATTAAATTGTTATGAAACAGAAAAGCATTGAATTACTTAACAAGGCCGTTGCCGATGAGCTTTCGGCTGTTCATCAGTACATGTACTTCCACTTCCACCTCGATGATCAGGGATATGATCTACTTGCAGGATTATTTAAACGTACTGCAATCGATGAAATGCTTCATGTTGAGCAGCTTGCCGAAAGGATTCTTTTCCTTGGTGGTGAGGTTGAAATGGAGGTTTCGCATCCTGTGAAGAAAATTCATGAGGTGAAAGAGATGCTCGATATGGCATGCCAAATGGAAGAATCGAGCGCAAACGACTATAACCTATGGGCAAATGAATGTTCAAAGAACAATGATTCTGTATCAAAAAAACTGTTCGAGGCCCTTGTTGAAGACGAAGAACGTCATTACAATCAGTACGATGATGAGCGAAACAACATGAAGAAATTCGGAGTTAACTACCTTGCTCTTCAGTCAATTGAAAGAAGTAAGAGTATTGCTGCTGGAAGACCAACTGAATAGGTTTAGAAAAAGCGAAACGATTAATCTTTTAAAAAATTATAATAATGGACAATTCAAAAAAAGGCAAATGTCCTGTAATGCACGGTGCTAACACCGACACTAACAGCTCTGTAATGAGCTGGTGGCCAAATGCCCTAAATTTAGATATCCTGCATCAGCACGACACTAAGACAAATCCCCTTGGAGTGGACTTCAACTATCGGGAAGAATTTAAAAAACTCGATTTAGAAGCAGTTAAAAACGACCTCAAAAAACTTATGACCGATAGCCAGGAATGGTGGCCAGCCGACTGGGGACACTATGGAGGTTTGATGATTCGCATGGCCTGGCATAGCGCCGGGACATACCGTATGGCCGATGGTCGAGGAGGTGGAAATACTGGAAATCAACGCTTCGCCCCGCTTAACAGTTGGCCCGATAACGTGAATCTCGATAAAGCTCGTAGGCTATTATGGCCAATCAAGAAAAAATACGGTAACAAATTATCATGGGCAGATCTATTTATCCTTGCAGGAAACATGGCCTATGAGTCAATGGGATTTAAAACCTTTGGTTTTGCTGGAGGACGGGAGGATATCTGGCATCCCGAGAAGGACATTTACTGGGGAGCAGAAAAGGAATGGTTAGGTAAGGATAGATATTCCGATAAATCGGATGAAGAATCACTGGAAAATCCTTTGGCAGCAGTTCAAATGGGATTGATTTACGTTAACCCTGAGGGTGTTGACGGAAAGCCTGACCCTTTAAAAACAGCTCAAGCTATGCGTGTAACTTTCAAGCGTATGGCAATGAACGATGAGGAAACAGTAGCATTGACTGCTGGAGGTCATACAGTTGGAAAAGCTCATGGAAACGGTGATGCATCAGTTCTGGGGCCCAACCCCGAAGGTGCTCCAATTGAAGAGCAAGGCTTTGGATGGACAAACCCAAAAGGCAAAGGCAATGCCGAGGATACCGTTTCTAGCGGACTGGAAGGTGCTTGGACTACTCACCCGGATAAATGGAATAATACTTATTTCTATTTGCTCTTCACCTACGATTGGGAACTGAAAAAAAGTCCTGCCGGTGCATGGCAGTGGGAGCCAATAAACATTAAAGAGGAAGACAAACCATTCGATGCTCATGTTCCCGGTGTCCGCAGAAACCCCATGATGACCGATGCCGATATGGCCCTAAAGATGGATCCTGAGTATCGGAAAATTTCCGAACGTTTCTATAAGGATCCCGAATATTTTGCCAAAGTTTTTGCCAGAGCGTGGTTTAAATTAACGCACCGCGATTTGGGTCCCAAAAGCCGTTACCTCGGCAGCGATGTTCCAAAGGAGGATTTAATCTGGCAAGACCCAATTCCTGAAGTGAATTACACCCTTTCTGAATCGGAAACTGAAGAACTAAAAGTTAAACTACTGAATTGCGGTTTAACCCCAGTTGAACTTATTAATACAGCATGGGATAGCGCTAGAACATTCAGATGCTCCGATTACAGGGGTGGGGCAAATGGAGCAAGAATACGCCTTGCACCTCAGAAAGATTGGGAAGGCAATGAGCCCAAACGACTTGAAAAAGTTTTGAAAAAACTTGCAGAAATCCAAACTGGTTTAAGTAAAAAAGTAAGTATCGCCGATTTGATTGTTTTAGGCGGAAGCGCTGCTATAGAAAAAGCAGCTCAGGAAGTGGGAATAAAGATCAAAGTTGCTTTCAGTCCTGGAAGGGGTGATGCAACAGACGAAATGACAGATGAAGAATCGTTCTCAGTTCTTGAACCTCTTCACGATGGATTCAGAAATTGGCTAAAGAAGGAATATGCCGTTCAACCAGAGGAGATGCTTCTTGATAGAAGCCAGCTCATGGGTTTGACAGCCCCTGAGATGACTGTTTTAATTGGCGGAATGCGTGCGTTAGGCACTAATCATGGAGGAACTAAGCACGGCATATTTACCGAAAACGTAGGTAAATTATCAAATGATTTCTTTGTTAATCTTACCGACATGAGGTATTCCTGGAAGCCAGTCTCCAATAACTTGTATAATGTTGTTGACAGAAGGACAGGTCAAGTTAAATGGACAGCAACCAAAGTTGATTTAGTGTTTGGTTCAAACTCTGTCTTAAGGGCTTATGCAGAATTTTACGCACAGGATGACAACAAGGAAAAATTTGTTAAGGATTTTGTAAGCGCTTGGGTAAAAGTAATGAATGCAGATAGGTTTGATCTCATGAAACACCCATGATATTGCAAAAGCACAAACACGCATGAAAATTGAGTTACT
>CAYZSD010000101.1:0-12889 GCA_964481075.1 uncultured Rikenellaceae bacterium
ATACAATTTTTTACGTCCAAAGTTAAAAGTCAGAGTTTTGAACTCGCTACGGCATCTGCACCGCCTAGTCAAACCCTGACGGGTAAAATCGTTAATCGACCTGATAATTGGCGGAGAAGCGCTATCTAATCATTAAAACTTGTAAAATTTGCGAGTTTTAATGATTTGTGTTGTTATCTTTGCTTTAGTAGCAAGCTTTATTTTTTATAGAGTAAACCGCTTCGATTTAAAGGGTAAAAAACAATTGGCTACTCAAGAAAAATACTATTTGGCCGATACAGGCCTGCTTAATATTTTGGTAGGGAAAGAACGCACCACAGACAGGGGCCATATATTAGAAAATATTGTTTACCTGGAACTGCTTCGGAGAGGCAACAAGATTTGGACAGGCACTACGCGCAACAACGAGGTGGATTTTGTTTGTAAAACGACTAAAGGCGACATTGAGTATTATCAGGTTGCTTGGCAATTGGCGAATGAAAGCACTATTGAACGAGAGTTTGGTTCATTAAAAAAATCAACGACAATTACCCATAATACTTGCTCACCACAGACTCCTTTACCCAAAGCAGAAGCGGTATAAAGCATTTTAACGTTTTTAACTGGCTTCTTGATCCCCAGGAAAAACAAGAATAACCGCAGGAGGAACACGCAATATAGCCAATGGGTTTAGAAGAAATTTTCATGTTGAGTCAGGGTTTGAACTACAAGGTTAAAGCCCCGACCCCGAGCCCCGAAGCATCGGGGTCGGGGCTCGGGGAAAGGATAAAGTTCACAAGGTTAAAGGAGGTAGGGCAAGTGGATCAAAGGCAGGGTTTTCCTCTCCACGCCTAGTCAAACCCTGATGGGCAAAGGGGTATGTTGTTGACGATAGGCAAGAAGAAAAGACCGTTGCCAACCAGCACTTCTAAATTCGAAATTCTACCTTTTCCTCCCTTAACGCCAGCCCTGCCTACCGCAGGCAAGCTGCTGCTGGCAGGTTTCCATGACCGCCAAAGAACAGGTGGACGTTGGAAAGTTTTCCTACTGCACCTTAAGCTATGGGCGGGCCTCCCCTTAAGGGGATCAAGGGGTGTGGGCAGGCGATAAACTTCATAAATCTAAAATCAACAATCCTTGTTCGATATTCAAAGCCGTTTCTGCCTTAATTGCGATGCAGCATGATCCTTGTTTCAATCATTCCCAACCACGTGCATCGTAACTTGCACTTTTTGTCTATTCTAGTCAGAGTTTGAACTCGCCAACGCACCAGCACCGCCTAGTCAAACCCTGACGGGCATGGTGCCTATCCCTCTGGGCTTTGCGCCGAAAGGGTTGCCCTTTTCTATGCTGGTGCTGCTTTCCCAAATGTTCCTTTTGTTGCCATTGCTGTTGCTGCAAACTACAATGGGATTCCAACCAGCGAGCCCGTTTCGCCCTGCGGGGGCTGCCGGCAGGTTATGCTTGAAACCCGAAAAATGGGGAAAAAACCCATTAAACTTGTCATGACTGGACAAAACAAACACATTGTAATTGAGAATATTACGCTTTTCAACTGTTCAATTTTACTAGCATCGACGATGCAGCTAAGTAAATAGATGAGATTGCCCTTTTGCCTCTGCTTTTTTCTTCCTGGTTTGATTGGGAATTTCCCAGCGATCAATCCCGATATTGACAATTACCTTGTAATGGTAATGGACACTACCTATGACAGGTATGGTTATATAAATCAGAATGGTGACACGATTATCCCCTTTGGAAAATACCCAATCTGCTTTACAGACACTATTAGGGAGTTAGGCTTTGTTTACCAAAACGATGTTGGTTTCATTGGTATCAATCATAGAGATAGCCTACTATTCAATAAAGCAAGTTAAATGTGAGTACAGATTTATTAAATCTATTGTATTTGTGTAACTGATAGAAGGTTTTGATTAACAAACATTGGATATTCAGCGTTTTATGCTTCTAGCAATTCTTGTCAATGGAATTACATATCCTTTCGAAGATCTCATCAATAGTACCCATACCGTTAATTCCGCAATATTTACCCTGGTTCTTATAGTAATCCATCACGCTGCGGGTTGTCTCGTTGTAAACGATGATACGGTTCTTGATTATTTCAATATTTTGATCATCAGTTCTGCCACTAATCTTTCCTCTTTTCAATAACCTGTCAACCAATTCGTTGTAGTCAACCTCAAGGGCAATAAGCTTGAATATTGAAAGGTTCTTCTCGGTAAGCATATTGTCGAGTTCCTTAGCCTGTACGTTGGTTCTTGGGAAGCCATCGAAAACAAAACCTTTGGTTTTATCGCGGTACTCATCTAGTCTTCTGCCAATAATCCCAATAACGAGCTCATCGGGAACAAGCTCGCCCCTATCCATGTACTTTTTGGCTTCTATTCCTCGCGGTGTCTGACGCTCAATGGCATTGCGAAGGATATCTCCGGTTGAAAGATGCATCAGGTTATACCTCTCGATAATCTTTTCCGACTGGGTTCCTTTTCCTGCCCCTGGAGGTCCAAAAAGTACAATGTTTAGCATAATTCTTCTAAAGTTTAAGGTTATAGGGTTATTGCTTATACTTCACGAAAAAACTTCCTGTTAAGTTGAAAGTTCTACAAAAACTTCTGCTAACTAGTGCGTTGGCATCTTTTCGAAATGCTTTCACGTTGCAATTATAGCTAATACAAATGGCTAATGCAAATCATTTTTGATATTAAAAGCTAGAACCTAAAATAGATGAATGGTTGCAGATCGGCTGATTTTACCTGAAAAATAGCTACTGCCAAAATAATTGAAATAATTAGCTTGCCTAGTAATGGAGTACGGATAAATAAACCTCTATAGTACTCTTTCCAGCTAACAGGCAAACAGTGAACAACCATTGCTAAACCCATTAATCCAATAACGGGAGTGTACCCTGAAAAGACCTCCAAAACCGATTGCCAGCCGAACCTTGTGCCAATCTGACGAATCATTCCTAATGCTTTTTCCATGCCATCGGCTCTGAAGAATATCCACGAAAAGCATACGATATGGAATGTGAAGAATGTAGAAAGGAGCCGTTTTATGCGATTGGAGCGTTTCCGCCTTGGAGGGAACAGGCTAGCCCATACTTTATGCAAGGCAAGCGATACGCCATGAATTGCACCCCAAATAATGAAACGAACACTTGCACCATGCCAAAGCCCTCCCAGTAGCATGGTTATCAGTAGGTTGAGATAGGTTCTAAGAACACCTTTTCTGTTCCCTCCCAATGGAATGTAAAGGTAGTCGCGCAACCATGACGAGAGGGAAATGTGCCACCTGTGCCAGAAGTCAGTGATATTCACCGCCTTGTAAGGTGAGTTGAAGTTCAACGGTAGCCGAAATCCCAATAGAAGTGCCAATCCGGTTGCCATATCGGTATAGCCCGAGAAATCGCAGTAAATTTGGACTGAGTAACCGTAGGTAGCAAGAAGATTCTCGAAGCCGGAATAGCTCAATGGATTCTCGAATACCCTATCTACAAAATTAAGCGAGATGTAGTCTGATATTATCACCTTCTTAATCATGCCGTTGATTATCAGAAAGGTAGCATGACTGAATTCTCTCTGAGTAAGAGAAAATTTTCGGTAAAGCTGTGGGATAAATTCGGCTGCCCTAACAATAGGCCCAGCTACTAGTTGAGGGAAGAAGGAAACGTAGAAACCGAAATCGACAATATTTCTTACAGGGCTAACCTTCCGACGATATACATCAACCGTGTAGCTGATTGTTTGGAATGTATAAAACGAAATTCCAACAGGAAGCACAATGCTTTCAACGCTGAACGAAGACCCAAAAACCAAATTGGACCAGTGGGCCAAGAAGTTGAAAGCCTGTATGTCGGTGTTGAGAAGGCTGTTGATGGAGTCGGCAAAAAAATAGCTGTACTTGAAAAATGAAAGAACGGAGAGATTAATAATTACGCTAACAGCAACATACACTTTCTGTTTCCACTTCGTGTAGGTTTGGCTAATGAGTAACCCAAGTATGTAATCGCAAATGGTAGAGAAGATTAGCAGTCCAAAAAAGTATCCACTCGATTTGTAATAGAAGAAAAAGCTGAAAATGAGGAGGTAAAAGCTCCTCCAGAATCGTTGACGGTGTGCTAGCGAGTAGCCTAATAGAAGAATTGCGAAGAACAGCCAGAATGAACCCTCAGTAAATATTAAGGGACTGCTCTCGTTGTAGTTGAGGAAAGTTTTGTTATAATGAACGATATTATTCATTGTCAATGCTTTTATTCTCAACAATCCCTTTCGGGCTTTCAACTAAATCGATGATAGCCTCAAAAAGAAGCTGTCCTTGTAGCTTGTATCCTTGGGGGCTAAGGTGAAGCATGTCGTTCGACATTAGACCTTTCGCCGCCCATTGGTTAACACTTTGGTCGCCACCCATAACTTGATAAAAATCCCAGACGCCACAACTCAACTCCTTAGCTACATCGTGTATAGCCATATTAACTTTTAGTAGTGAGGGGTTTCGAATTTCTCGATTAACCAAATGGTCGCCAGGTGTAGTAAGTATGATAATGGGGTTTTGTAAAGCACTCTTTACGTTTTTAACCAGAGTGGTCAAATTCCTTTCAAATGCCTTTTGATTGAATCCATTGCCATAAACATCGTTGGTTCCCAACGAAATAATCACAACATTTGGGTTGATTTGTGATAGCATCCGGGAGAAATTTTCAGATTTCAGGAAGGTGCCAACATCGGCTCCATTAACACCGGTAGCATGGTACGTAAGCTTTGAACGGCTGTTATTCAGCTCAAACCCATTAACTTCAATTTGAGCTTCTCGACCCTCCTCGGTGATGAATGAAATTGTAATTGAGTCAGTTGGTTCGTGAAGTTTGAAGTAAACATATCCATCACCAAGGCTAAGGGCTTCGAAGTTTGAATGGGGGTAAGGTATAGTTGCGCCACCAACTGTGTGGTAGAAGACCTTTACAAGGTCAAACTTCCAACTTTTTGGCCATTCATTCAAAAGTCTAACGGAAATCTCAGGTTTGGCATCGTGGCTAACGATTGAAATCCCTGAAACGCCAAGGTTGAGGTTGCTGGCTGGGCTGTTAGCCCTTATTCTTTCCCATATAGCAGTGGAAGTGATGCTGTAATCGCTGGGATTATTTGTTCTAGCTAGCTGGTAAGGAAATATGAAACCTCTGCTGGGATGCCTGTCGTTAAGCCATTTTGCAAGCAAACTACGGGTTTCTCCGGTGAAAATATCGGCTTGAATGTGGGAGTCGCCTATATGAAGAATTTGAAGTTTCCTTTTACCATTCTTTGTATCGATTAGCAATGAGGCAAAACTTTCCGAAAGGGTTGAAGATGAATCGAAATAAATACAGTTTAGTTTGTTACTAACAACGGCACTAGGTGTTTCTGGAACGTATTCAATGTCAGTAACTTTATGCTTGGTACGATGATAAAAAAACAGCAGGGTTACTAATAGGATGCCTACCATTAATGCAATTGCGAAACTTTGAAAAAAAGAAGTGTTTTTAATTTTCATAAAATGCTATTCTTTTTCCTTCAAACTTACTAAATACTTCTCATACTCTTCGAGTAACGAATCGTAGAACATCTCGGCAAGCAGGTTCGAGCCTCTCAGGGTGAAGTGAACAAAATCCTTCGATGCTAGGGGAGGGGTGGCATTCACCCAGGCTTGCATCGAATTTTTTCCGCCCATGGCTTGGTAAGAGTCCCAGAATGCGGCACCACCCCTAAGTGCAGCGGCTTTTTGAGCATCCCGAATTTTCTCAATATTTGGGTACGATGCGAAACGACTCCCTTCCTTACGCGACATGTCAGAAACGCCTATCACAATAACCGAAACGTTAGGTTTTGCTTTTTTAAATGCAACTATCTGATTGTAAAGTTGATTCTCGTAGTACTTGTAATTTGGGACGATGTGAGGTACAACATTCACACCAAATTGAAGGATTACAAGTGAAGGGTTAAGCAAATCCATGATGCGTTTGAACGATGCATCGTCGGCTCTGGTAAAGTCAACACCAGAACTGCCCCTAATGGCAATGTTATCAACAACCATACCTTCCTTCGATTCTAAAGAAATCCCATAGATCAGTGGACTCTCATCGCCCTTAAAATCAATTTGAAACGAGTTAATACTCTGGGGTATATCCCAAATAACCTGACTTATGGTTTTTGCTGGTGCAACCATTTCAGCATCTTTCGTCTCGTTTTGATAGAAAAGAGAAACCATAAAAGGATCGCTACCATGACCATATACGATTCTGCATTTGCTGAAATTTCTTCCTGTCCCCTGTTTCGACCCTGCTCTTTGTAGCTTTATCCAAGCCTCGTTAAAACCACCTCGTCCACCTCTTCTTGTCGAGCCAAAAGTAGAGTAACCACCTAGAATTCCAAATCTGTGCCCTAAGGCACCCTTTTCCATGTCAGCAAGTAATATCTTCTGCCAATTCGATGAGGTTGAATGGTTTATCCCAGCCGGTTGATAGCTATGTGGAACAGCATGAAGCAACCCCATTCCTCGTCCACCAAAACGAGCCTGAAGGCGCGACCTAAGAAAGGAAGTGATTCTGTCGCCTTCAATCTGAGAATCACCAAAATGCATAACTCTAACCTGTTTTTGCGATTTGTTACTCTTTCTAAGTTCATCAAAGAAATGCCTTAATGCAGCAAAGGAGTTGTCGGAAGTTTCAAGGGCTACTTTTCTATTCTTGAGGATATCTCGGGTAATATTTGGACTTGGAGAACTCTCCGGGGAAACCTGTATAGTATCAGCACTAATCGTTTGTAATGTATCATCTGTATGCTCTAAAGAATCGAAAAGGAAGCTGACGGGGTATAAATTGAATAGCAATTCAATGGTGTCCATGGCATGACCCAGTAGTTTCAACTCAGGATCTAGCTGTATCTCATAATCTCTTGTAGTAGTATCAATATCGAAAAGTTCTAAAGGACTAGGAAATCTTATTGAAAATTTAAACACTTCCAATCGTCCTTCAGGTATAAGAATCCCAGGTAGTGAAAGAATTATCAGCAGAAATAGTATTAATAAAAAGAGTTTTAAAGGTTTCTGCATGGCAATGAATAGGGCTGAAAAGCAATAAAGATAAACTTAAAGTTAGATTGTAAGTGAAAATTAAATAATCAAAAATAGTAAGAATTATTTTTTTATTAAACTTCAATTGAATAGAAGGCAGTTTAATATATTAAAATGCGTATTAAAAACCTCAATTTTCACATTAGAAAATTGTTGATAAGGCTATGAGTTGACTTATATCACCATTTATTAAACGATAAAAATTGCTCTAACATCAATATTCCTTTATATTTGTGCAGTAACTCAATATTACAAAAACAACAATTACTTGATATATTACCAATTAGCATGAATAGAATTATAGGTAAGTTTCTGATATTGTTGATTCTTTTCGTTAATAGCTTGACCTCACTGAACGGCCAACAGCTTTCAGAAAAGTTAGTAAAGGAGGTTGAGGAGAGCGTCCAACAGGCAAAAAAGTTTGAAGCAGAGTCTGATTTCAACCAAGCAGCATTTTTCTATAACCGAGCTGCTACTGTTTACTGGGTAAATGGCTTTCCCGATAATGCTATAAAATACTTCCTTTTATCGGTAGAGATGAATAAAAAGATTGGAAACCTCAATGCCCTTCGGACTCTTTACAATAACATTGGCATGGTTTATACCGATGAGGAAGACTACCCAAAAGCGTTGGAGTACTTCAACAAGACGTTGGATGTTAGTCGCCAAATGAACCGTAAACCCGATATTGCCTCGGCACTTATCAACCTGTCAAATGCTCTCTCCGAAAGCAAACAGTATAGCGCAGCAGCGAAAGCACTTGAAGAAGCAAATGCAATAGCACGAGAACTTAACGATGAGAAGCTTTTAAGAAACTCCTACTCACTTATGGCCGATGTTTACGAAAAAATGGGTAACTCCGAGAAGTCGGCAGAGTATTTTTCGCTCTACACCGCAATAATGAGGAAGATTACTCGCGATGAGGTCAGGAAGAAGGATGCCGAGGCACGCCAGCTAGTTGATGAAGCAAAATCGAAGGTTAGCGATATTGAAAAGGCAAAGCAGGAAACAGAGAGAGAACTTCAAGATAAGCAGAAAGCATTGAGGGAAACAGAAGAAAGTTTGGAGCATGTTCAACAGCTCACTCAAGAGCAACAAATGCAAATTGACCTGCTTAATACGCAGACTCAGCTTCAGGAGGCTGTTATTCGCAATCAAAAGCTCATGCGCAATGTCTTCATTGTTGTAATTCTTGGTGTTGTGGCTTTTGCTTCTATGATTTTCTATAGCCTTAGAGAAAAGAAGAAGGCAAATGCTTTACTTTCCAAGCAAAACAAGGAAATTGTTGAACAGAAAACGTTGATAGAACTCAAGAATAAAGCCCTTGAATCAGCTTTCGAGAGGATAGAAAAGCAGAACAACGACATAACGAGCAGCATCAATTACGCCCAACGTATTCAACAGGCCATGCTCCCTGAACCTGGGAAACTTTCCGATGTCATTCCCGACTCCTTTGTTCTGCTACAACCCCGAGACATTGTAAGCGGCGACTTCTATTGGTACCAAGGCTATGGCTCACCTCAGGCATTGAAGGGCAAGAAATTGAAAAACTTTATTAAGCTGCACAACCTTTGCGACGATGATCTTGGCTTTCTAATCTCTGCCGTCGACTGTACTGGTCACGGTGTACCCGGGGCCTTCATGAGCATGATTGGCTTCAACCTCCTCGAAACAATAACCCATAATGGTACTGTTTTACCTAACGAAATGCTTAATGAACTCCATCGCTCTATTCGATACCTGTTAAAACAGTACAACACCGAAAACCGCGACGGCATGGATATGGTTATTTGCTCAATAAAAGATAGAGGCAGAAAGGTTCTATTCTCAGGAGCAAAGAACCCAATCTATTACATAAAAAATGGTGAACTTGTTCATCTTAAGGGCGATTCAATACCTGTTGGTGGTCGCCAAAAGGAGGACGTGAGAGAGTTTACTTTGCATACAATAGAAGTCGATTCTCCTACAGCATTTTACATCTTCTCCGATGGCTACATCGACCAGTTTGGTGGAGAGTTGGGGCGAAAGTTTACGTCAGTTCAGTTTAAAAACCTACTTATAGAGAACTACCAGCTACCAATGCTTCAGCAAAAGGATATACTTATTAAGTCCATGCAGGAATGGAAAGGGGATGGTAAGCAAATTGATGATATGCTTGTTATAGGTTTTAGGCTGGGAGTTGATGATATAAATGTTTAGTAATTATGTTTTTATAGTTGATGGTTTGGTACGAAAATAATAGTAAAATGATTAGACAATCCCTAACCTACTTTCTGGTTTTATTTATTACGTTAACTATCAAGGCTCAGCAACCTGAGATTCATGAGCCAGAATTGTATGTAAATAGCGATGGGCAGGTTTTTACTAGAGCCGATGCACCAGCGTATCTTTTCATTTCACCAACCGATTCACCTGGTGAACTGATACTTACTCCAAGTAGCGACCAAGCCGCAAACCCCATGCAATGGGATGGACATGGGTCGCACTACATCGTACATCGTGACCTCAAACGAAACATGAACATCCGATTCAGAATACTTGCCGATGGGATACCCCCAAGGTCAAGTCTTCAATTTGAAAAAGGTATTGTATTTCATCTTGATAATAACTACTTCGCCGAAGTGGGCTCTTCAGCATTTTTTTCTGCATCTGACGCCATGTCGGGGGTGAAGACGGTTTTCGTCTCTATTGATAGCTCACCTTTCAAACCATTCACCGAACCATTGGTATTTAACAAAGAGGGCGAATTTGATGTAAAGGTTTATGCCATTGATAACGTAGGTAACGCCGAATCGCCAAAGGAATTCAAGGTGTTTACCAGTAATGATGCCCTTATTCGGATGGATAACATATACTTCGACATTAATAGTTCAAGGCTTCGTCCCGAAGCAATTGCCGAGCTTGACAAACTTGTTGTTCTACTAAAAAAGTTTTCAAATATTAGTCTGGAAATCAGAGCACATACAGACTCTAGAGGTGAGCCAAAATACAACCTCAGTCTTTCCGAAGAAAGGGCAAAAGCTGCTGTCGCATACTTGACAAGTAAGGGTATAAACTCAGCCAGGTTGTCATCGAAGGGGTTTGGAGAGACAATGCTGCTTAATGAGTGTTCCAAGGGAGTTCAATGCCCCGAAGATAAACATCGTTTTAACCGTAGGGTTGAATTTTTGGTCTCAAAGATTAAAAAGTGAGTAATTGCCTAAATACATTGCAATGAGAATCAATTTCTTAATAATATTCTTCTGGGTTTCTTTATTGATGCCGTCCTTAAGTGTTCTATCACAAGAGGTTAAGTCGTTTCACACCGATTCCACAGGAAAGCTATTCGTGAATCCTGGAACACCCGTATATATCTATATATCAACTTCCCCCGATGGAAAGAATGCCGTCAGGCTGAGAAGTGTACAGCCCGAAGGAGAACCATTATACTGGGATGGACACGGGGCTCACTTCCTGACTCATCTTAATTTGTATTTGGGCAGAAAGATTCGTTTCGACCTTTATGCTGACGGAAAACCTCCGAAAACCACCCCAAACTTCGATCCTAAGTTAGGTATTCAGAAAGGAGCAATAATTTATTTATCGGGCACAGGAACTATGGAACTTGTTGCAAGGGACGAAAACTCTGGCGTGAACACAATTTACTATTCCATAAATGGGTCTAACCCCCAAGTTTACACTCAACCCCTTGTTTTTGATAGAGAAGGAGAATTTACCCTAATTTTTTATGCTATCGACAATGTGGGTAACAAGGAGGATGCAGGTGAACGAACAGTAATAGTTGATACTACACCTCCAAATACAACTTTGGAGGTAGAAGGTCCAAAGCATAATAACGTTTATTCTGCAAGGACAAGGTTAATACTTTCAGCCTCGGATGCTGTTGGTGTGTCAGAAACGCTTTACTCAATCAACAATGAGAAAGAGATACGCTACACCCGACCAATCGCAATGTCGTCTCTTCCAGAGGGAGAGCATACAATTCGTTGGCATTCAATAGATGTGGTTGGAAATATCGAACAGATAAAGGAGCTTACTTTCTTTGTTGATAAATCACCGCCAATGGTATTCGAAGAGATTGTAGGTAATACCTATATGGTCGCAGGAAAAGAGTTCTCTTCCGGAAGAAGCCAACTAAAGATTGTTGCGGTTGACAATAAAGCTGGAGTTAAGGAGATATTCTATTCTATCAATAACGAACCCTTCAAACACTACGGAAAACCAATATTCCTATCAGAAATAACTGGTGCCGTAACTGTTCGCTCTTATGCAATTGATAATGTTGACAATAAGGGCGTTAGTGATGCTGAAGGGCAGCAGTTCTCAATGCCTGAAATCGATATCACCGGACCTTCGATTTCATACTCTTTTATAGGCTTAAAGCTATTAATTAGGGACACCCTTTGGGTTAGTCCTAAAACAAAGGTTTCTATGACTGCCTCCGATAAGGGATCGGGTGTGAACAGGATAGAATACAAGCTTAATGATGGTTCACTTCAAAATTATTCAGAACCATTCGCAATTGATAAGTCGGGTTTCTATAAGGCTAGCTGCACTGCATGGGATAACGTTGATAACCTGAATGTTATTAATTTTGAGTTTGGAGTTGATGCAAATGAACCTGAAATTTACCATCATTTCTCCATCACTCCTCATCGGTTTGAAAATGACGGTGGTGATAGAATCCCAGTCTTCTCATCGGGTGTGCAGCTATACCTTGCTGCTACTGATGATCGTGTGGGAATATCAAGCATAACCTATTCTATCGATGGGTTAAAGGAAAAACCTTACTCTCAACCCTTGAACGGGTTTAAAAAGGGACAATTCACCACAATTAAACTTAAGGCAACCGATAGACTTGGTAATCAATGCGAAAAGTCTCTGATGTTTTTTGTTGAATAAGTTCAGGTTTTTTTAATTCTAGCTGAAAACTGTTAGCACAAGGGTGACAAGGAAAGGCACCAGAACCGTTAATACAATCCCATGAAATAACGATACAATTGCAAACTCTTTCCCCGAGCACTTTGAAATGATTGGAAGGGTAGTGTCCATGCTAGTCGCCCCACCAGCAGCAATTGGAGCTATTTTACCAAAATACAATGCAATAAAGGGTGCTAATAAAAGGGTAATAATTTCACGCATTACATTTGCTAAAAGAGCTATTACCCCAAGCTCCTCTCCACGTATTTCTGTAATGAAAATGCTCGAAAGGCTATAGTAGCCAAAGCCATAGCCAATAGCAAGAACATCATTATAGTTATTTTCAGAAACTAATGGGTAAACCGCTGTAACCCCAAGCGTTGTTCCAGCAATAGTAAACAAAGGCACTAACATTATTTTTAAATTGAATTCCTTAAGGGTACGGAGCGAATTTGGATCAGCACCAATGCTGACACCCACAAGAAACATCAGCAAGTAAAGAGCCCAAATACTGTAATCGTTGTGTATAAGGGTATCGGGAATAAAGCGAAAAAGACCAACGAACACTCCAAGAGCAAAAAACATTAGGATTATTAAGCTATTTCTCATTCCAATTCTTTTTTTGCTTAAACAGAATTTTATTGAGTAGCCAAGCAAGAAGCACGCTCCCAATTACTCCTCCAGTTGAAATAGTTATTGCTGTTATTCCAAGGTTAGGAAGATTCTTCATAATGATATCGTTGGCTCCAATGGCAACTCCTAATAGAAACAGCAAAAGGTAAATTGCCCACATGGTGAGTTTATCGACTAAGCTAACCAATCGCTTTTGAATGCGAAAAAGATAGCCAAGTGCTATTCCTGCTATCAT
>CAYZSD010000102.1:0-12886 GCA_964481075.1 uncultured Rikenellaceae bacterium
ACGTAATCGTCCTGAGCCTCAAAATAAAGAATTTCATTAAAAGGAATTACATTTATTCCTTTCGAATCCTTAACAACAATCCTGCTCATGGGTATATTTGAGGTGAGTTTTTCAACATGCTCTTTTACAGTATCTTTACTTGTATTGGTTGATTCATCATTGACTCTTACCTTTTCAAGAGCTTTTAGAAATCTTTCCTTTGAGAAGGGCTTAAGCAGGTAGTCGGTTGCATTCTGTTCAAACGCTTTGATTGCGTGTTGATTGTAAGCGGTAGTGAAAATAATTTGAGGATTATACTCAAGCAGTTCAAGCAGTTCAAAACCATCAATTCTAGGAAGTTGAATGTCAAGAAAAACCAAATTGGGCTTATCGCGATTTATAGCAACAGCACCTGAGAAACCATCGGCATACTCTCCAATAACCTCTACATAATCGACATCAACAAGGTAATTCTTTACTAGTTGCCTTGCAAGTTCCTCGTCCTCAACAATTATTGCTTTTATCATTTTTCGTTTGGAATGTTTAGGGTAACAGTAAATGTTGTTTCATCCTTTCTTGCTGAAAGCAAGGAGGAAGTTCCATACATGAGTTTCAACCGACGTCTAATATTTTCAAGGCCAACGCCAGTCCCTTTAGATGTGGTATTGGTTAATGGTATGGTATTAGATATTTCAATAATAATCCCAGCATCTACTCTCGAAACCAAAGTGTTTATTACCGATTCATCGGGCGTTAGGGCTACGCTATGCTTTATGGCATTCTCGAATAGAGGTTGAAGAATCATACCGGGTATTTTGAACGACAAACAATTAGGTGCAATGTCTATGTAATAAACCAACCGTTTTCCAAATCGAACCTTCTCAATTTCGAGATACTTATTGCAGTTGTTGATTTCCATTTCAAGGGTAACCATGCTCTCTGGCTGTTGACTTAAAGAGTAGCGAAGCAACTCAGAAAGCCGTATAATCATCTCCTGAGCTTTATCGGGCTGAGTCATAGTGAGTGAACTGACCGAGTTTAGGCTATTGAACAGAAAATGAGGGTTGACCTGAAGCTTGAGCCAATTCAATTCTGCTTCTTTGAATAGTGCTTTGAGCTCAGCCTCACGGGCAAGTTTTTCCCTATAGCTAGTAATGTATATTATCAGATAGTATATAAGGGTTACCAGTATATAAAGAAACAGGCCAGTAGTAACCCTTGCAGGAATCGATGAGTTGAAAAAGTCGATATAAAGAGCTTCGGAGCTGAAAAGCGACGGAAGAATGTAGTAAATAATTGAAACCACCAAAGCAATGCTTATTGTAGAAGCACCCAAATGGTTGATTGCTAGCGATAAAGGTTTTGCAGTTTCAATGTCGGAGTAGCGCACCCAGTACCACAAGCCCAACGAAAGAAACGAAAAAAGTATTGAAGAAAATAAGCTGTCTGTTAATGCAATAACTATTTGTAAATCATATAAGTAATGCAAAACACCAAATTGGATGCCTGAAAAAGCAAGCCACCAAGCAGTAAAAACTATACGTCCGATTCTTGAACCTAAAAAAGGGTGGTCCATAGTAAGAGTTATTAGGCAAAGGGGAATTTAACTTAACTGATTACTTAATTTTATAGTTAATTGCTCTAAATGTGAATGGTACAATGTAAGGGTTGTCTTTTTCAGCAACTAGCTTAACCCTAAGCAGGGTGTCGTGCAGCTCAACAATATGCCAGTCTAACGGATCAGGTTTTTTGTTAGAAAAGGTTTTGCTTTCCGAAAAGAATATCGTATTATTCTTCAAGTGCCAGTAAGCAAAAGTTGAATCGTAATGTGGAGTAACAATGTATGTTCCAGGGATTACTGTTCCATATTTTCTAATAATCAGACATTCATCATTTTCGAAAAAAATATATGAAGCCTCAACCTGGTTGGTTGCAAACCACTCTTTATTGATGAGTTGGTAGAATTCTTTTGGATTTTGTGCCTCCTTTTTGCATGAGGTGAACAGCGTTACGAAAATAAGAGTTACAATTAGCTTTGACATACTAATAGCATTTTATGTAATGATTTCCTCATCATTTAGTAGTTGTGGACGTAATTTTTTTGTTCTTTCGTAGGCTTGTTCGAGCTGCCATTTTTCAATTTCCTTGAAATTTCCTGATAGAAGAATTTCTGGAACAGTCCACCCATTGAATGTTGATGGACGAGTATAAATTGGAGGAGCAAGGAGGTTGTCCTGGAAAGAGTCGGTTAGGGCAGATGTTTCATCGGAAAGCACACCAGGAATTAACCGAACTACACTATCAGTAATCACAGCCGCAGCCAGTTCGCCACCAGAAAGTACGTAGTCGCCAATGGAAAGCTCTCGGGTAATGAGGTTTTCTCTAACCCTATGATCTACACCCTTATAGTGTCCGCAAAGGATAAGAATATTTGATTTAGTGCTTAGGTAGTTGGCAATTTTTTGATTAAAGGGCTCTCCATCGGGCGAAGTGTAAATAATTTCATCGTACTCCCTTGCACTTTTCAACTTATTTATTGCTTTAAAAATTGGCTCTACCTTCAGCACCATGCCTGCATCGGGTCCGAATGAGTAATCATCAACTGTTCGGTGCTTATCGGTTGAAAAATCGCGGAGGTGATGCAATGCAATGGTAACCAAGTTTTTATCCTTTGCCCTTTTGACAATGGAGTGGTTTAAAGGACTTTCGAGAAGTTCGGGTAAAACGGTTATGATATCAATTCGCATTGATAATTATTTTGAGCAAAATTAGAAAACAGTTTGCTTATAAAAAAACAATTAATACAATGATAAATATAAAACAGAGAAATAGTTGACATTTTTAGCCATCTAAAATTTTCTAATATGGCATTAAATTATTAATTTGCAAGCGTTTTATAGCCTTATATGGTTGTTATGGATAAGATTATTATACAGGACGAGCCTTTTGCTGTTGTAAAGTATAGCCCTGAATACAAAATGGTTCATGTTGTATGGAATGGTAATGTTACCGATGACCAGTATCGAAAAACATTCACTAAAGCTCTTGATTTTCAAGAACAATCAGGTTTACCCGCTTATAATTTTCTTTCTGACATTAGAAATCAGGGGTTAATTAACCCAGAAAACAGGAAATGGTTCGAAAATAATGCAGTACCCAGGGCAGTTAAGCAGGGCTTACGAAGGGGTGCTGTGGTGTTCGATGGAAGTGTTTTCAAAAAATACTACCTCAACTTGATACTTCAGTCATTAAATCGTTTCAAAATTCCTTTCAAATTTTTTCGATCTCCCAAAGATGCTTTTGAATGGTTTAGTTCCTTTGACGATTTAGCATAATCCCTCGTAGATTTGAAAGCAGCAGTAGTTGGATCTGGTATTGGCGGCTTGGCAATAGCAATTAGGTTGGCAGTTAAGGGATATAAGGTAACTATCTTTGAAAAGGAATTGAATGCAGGCGGGAAGCTTAATGAACTATTTCTCGGAGAATTTCGTTTCGATACAGGGCCATCATTGTTCACCCTACCATCGCTTGTCGATGAACTGTTCGTGTTGGCAAAACGTCCTTGTAATGAGTTTACATACAGTAGATTGGATAATGTAACAAGGTATTTCTTCGCGAATGGAAAGGTACTTAATTCATGGTCAGACTCTGAAAAATTTGCACATGAGGTTGAAATGATAATCGATGAGAAAGCATTGCATGTGAAGAAGTATTTGAAGGACTGCAAGGAGCTTTACAATCTAACCCATAACATCTTCCTGTTTAACCCTTTCCCTTCGTGGAAGGGTTTACTTTCCAGAGAAGCTTTTAGAATTCTGGTTGATATAAGAAAACTGAAAGCATTCCAAACAATGAATAGGGTCAATGAAGGTTACTTCGACCAGCCAGAAACAGTTCAACTCTTTAACCGTTTTGCTACTTACAATGGCTCTAATCCATATAGAGCACCTGGAACACTAACAATAATACCCCACTTAGAGCATAATGTTGGTGCTTTCTTCCCTGAGAAGGGAATATATTCAATAGTTAGGTCATTACTAAAACTAGCAAGTAGTATTGGAGTACAATTCAATTACAATTGTACGGTACAACGAATTGATACTAAAAGGCATAGGGTTGCTGGCTTGGTTGCCAATGGAGCAGCCGATTCTTTCGACATTGTTGTCAATAATACTGACCTGCATTATGCATACTCCAACTTGTTGGATGGAAAGAAGATGAGATGGTTATATGGAAGTCAAGCACCGTCCTCGTCAGCAATTATTTTTTACTGGGGGGTAAAGATCTTGGGCTCTCCCCTAGAACTGCACAACATCCTCTTCAGCAACGATTACTTTAAAGAGTTTAAGTCTATCGAAAGCAAAGAGGTTTTCGATGACCCTACGGTTTATATCTATATCAGCTCAAAATCCTCCACCAGTGATGCGCCTAATGGTTGTGAAAATTGGTTTGTAATGGTTAACGCACCAGAAGATGCGGGGCAGAATTGGGCCGAGCTAACTTATAGGGTCAGGGAAAGTGTTTTAAAAAAGATAAAGCAGACATTAGGGTTTGATATTGAACCCCTTATATTGTGCGAAAAGCTAGTGAATCCACCAATAATTGAATCACAAACAGGCTCCTATAGGGGCTCGCTTTACGGTATCAGTTCAAACAGTCGATTTGCAGCATTTAGTCGGCATCCTAATCGCTTATTGAACACTAAAGGACTTTTTTTTGTTGGTGGAAGCGTACACCCCGGCGGTGGTATTCCACTTTGCCTTGCTTCGGCCAAAATTGTTGATAGTTTTATTACACCTGCATAGTAATGAATTTTTTTCTGAAAAATAAAGGTTTAATTCTAGCTAAGATCTTTTTATCCTTTGGCTACTTTATCTCAATACCTGGGCTATGGATGATGAGACATGAACCTAATGTTTTTCAACTTAGCTGGGTGTTTCCGTCATTATCATTAGTAATTCTCCTTTTTTACCACGAAAAGAAATCCCCAAAATTTTGGTTTTCAATTCTTCTGGTTGGAATAATTGGTTGGACTATTGAAGCAATTGGCACCAATACAGGGATGGTATTTGGTGATTACTCCTATGGATTTTCCCTTGGATTTAGTGTTTTTCAAACTCCAATTTCCATGACAGTTAATTGGATGTTAACTATATATATGATTTTTACTGTCTTGGTTAACAGAGTGAAGAATATCTTGATCTTAGGATTACTAGGTGCGTCTCTAATGGT
This sequence comes from uncultured Rikenellaceae bacterium, assembly GCA_964481075.1. Classification (GTDB taxonomy): domain Bacteria; phylum Bacteroidota; class Bacteroidia; order Bacteroidales; family Tenuifilaceae; genus MWFE01. The sequence continues at coordinate 5,212 of CAYZSD010000102.1, forward strand.
TTTGTACGATTACCTTTTAGAACCCGTAGCCATTAGGTTTGATATGTGGACGTGGGAGTTGGGTTATCCTCCTTTACAGAACTACATTGCATGGTTTTTGGTTTCGTTTGGGCTTTTATTTTTTTTAGGAAACCAGCTTAACAGCTCGAAGAATCCTCTTGCTTTTTGGTTACTTTTATGCCAGTTTTTCTTCTTTGGAATTTTAAACCTATTAATACATTTTTTCGATTTTTAATTGTTTGACAATGAGCATTGATCTTTCTGATTTTAAGGGTTTATCGCATGAAGAGGTTGAGGAAAGCCGTCGATTATATGGCTATAACATTTTGACACCACCTCCAAAAGAACCTTGGTGGAAACTACTACTTGAGAAGTTTGACGACCCAATAATTCGTATTCTCATTATTGCTGCTCTTATTGCAATAATTGTAGGTTACTTCGAGGGTGCTTTCGTAGAGGGTGGAGGAATAATTGTTGCAATTCTACTGGCAACTCTTATGTCGTTTATTAATGAGTATAGGGCTGGAAAAGAGTTTGATATTTTGAACGAGGTGAATGATGACGTTGCCGTTAAGGTTATTCGTAATGGTAATGTAACTACTGTGCAACGCAGAAACATTGTTGTTAATGACCTAGTTATAGTTGATCAAGGTGAAGAAGTTGCTGCCGATGGTATTATTTTAAAATCGGTAAACCTTGTTGTGAATGAGTCCACACTAACCGGAGAACCGGTGACCAATAAATCGGAACTTGGTGCTGAATTAAATCTCGAGGCTACTTTTCCATCAAACTTCGTATATAAGGGCACAACAGTAATTGAAGGGAATGCCGTTTATAGGGTAACCGCCATTGGAAATGCTACTGAAATTGGTAAAACGGCACAGGAGGCAAGTATTCAGCTCAACGAACCAACCCCTTTAAGCATACAGCTAACCAAGCTAAGCAAACTCATTGGTGTTATCGGATTTTTTGTAGCTGCTGTTGCTTTTTGGGTATTACTAATCAACGATACATTGAAGGGTATCATTAACCTTTCCTTAGCCAACTGGTTTTCATTATTTAGCATTCTCATCCCTCTTGTGGTTGTTCTAGTAAGAGTTTGGATGCCAATGTTATACGATTTTTTCGAGATTCTTGGTAAAAACTATAATAGACCCTCATTCTTGTCAGAAAGACTTTCATCTGTTTGGTTTAAGTTGGTACTGGTTGCAATAGTCATTTTTATATTGATTTCTGGTTTAGGATTACTCTTTAACATCAGTATTTTTAGTACAAACTCATGGTTTTCGTTGGAAGTAATCGATCGTTTACTGCTTTACTTCATGGTCTCCATAACCCTAATTGTTGTTGCAGTACCCGAAGGCCTTGCGATGAGTGTAACCCTTTCGCTTGCTTACAGCATGCGAAAAATGACAGCTAATAACAACCTTGTTCGCCACATGCATTCCACCGAAACTATGGGCGCAACAACAGTTATTTGTACTGATAAGACAGGAACCCTAACGCAGAATAGAATGTCGGTAACCGAAAGTTATTTTTATGACATTCAGCCTTTTAGTGCTAATAATCGGCTAAAAGAAATTCTTCTCCTCTCGGTTTCGGTCAATACAAATGCTCACCTCGATTTCTCTGGATCAAAAGCGAAACCAGTTGGTAATCCTACCGATGCAGCATTGCTGCTTTGGCTTCTTGAGAACAGTTTCGATTATCGTTCATTTATTGGTGATTTTAATACACTTAACCAACTTCCATTCTCTTCAGAGAATAAGTTTATGGCTACATTTGGGTTTTCAAAAAAGTTGAATACCTGGTACTTATTCCTTAAGGGTGCTCCTGAGGTTGTTGAAAGGAGGTGTAGCTTAAAAATATCGTTCGATGGAAGTAATGAAAACTTTTTAGAAGAAGAGACGAGAGAACGTTTTAAGCAGAAGTTAAACGATTACCAGGAACGTGGAATGAGGACAATTGCTTTTGCATATAAAGAGTTTCATGGCGAGCAATTGACAACTAATGATTTAAACGAAGCCTCTAATGGAATGGTTCTCTTAGGAATTGTTGGAATTTCTGATCCCGTTAGAAGCGACATAAGTGACTCAATTGCTGAATGTAAAACAGCAGGGATAGATATTAAGGTTATTACAGGCGATACAATTAGAACAGCCAAGGAAATTTGTCGCCAGATTAACCTCATCGAAGATAATGATGCGGATAGCGCTTTCGTTTCAGGAGCTGACTTTGCTCAAATGGATTACGAAAGAGCAAGCAGTATATCAAAAAATATCCGTGTTCTTTATAGAGCACGCCCTACCGATAAGCTGAAGTTAGTGCAACTGCTTCAGCAAAGCGGTGAAGTGGTGGCAGTTACAGGCGATGGAACCAATGATGCCCCAGCACTTAACAAAGCGAACGTGGGTTTAGCCATGGGCTCTGGAACTTCTGTGGCACGGGAGGCAAGCGATATTATTCTTCTCGATGATTCTTTTGCAAGTATCGTAAGTGGAGTTCGCTGGGGGAGAACGCTCTACCTAAACATTCAACGGTTCCTCTTTTTCCAGCTTACAATTAATTTAGTAGCACTAGCCATTGTTCTTTGCGGGCCAGCAATAGGAGTAACCCTTCCTTTAACGGTAATTCAAATGCTTTGGGTGAACCTAATCATGGATACATTTGCTGCGCTTGCGCTTGCAACAGGGTTGCCAACAAAGGAAATTAGGCTAAAGAAACCACGAAAATCATCCGATTTTATTCTTTCTACAAGCATTACCAAGGGAATTGTGGTTATGTCGGTTCTTTTCTTTACGTTCCTTTTAGCTTACCTTAAATACCTTAATAGCGATGGGGATATTACAAGGTATGAACTTACGCTATTCTTCAATGTTTTTGTTTTTCTTCAATTCTGGAATCTTTTCAATGCACGAGTGCTTGGAACGGTTACCTCTGCTTTAACAGGATTACTAAAGAATAAAAGTTTTTTAGCAATAATTCTAGCTATTTTTCTAGGCCAGATTTTGATTGTTGAATTTGGGGGTAGTTTCTTCCGAACAACTCCTTTATCGCTAGCAAACTGGCTAGTAATTGTTTCAATTACTTCTATAGTGCTTTGGTTGGGTGAAATTTATAGACTAATTTCACGTATTAGAAGTAAGAAACAATGATTTTAATAATTAAATGAATCAATAAAATGAAGCCAAGAATAGATTTATCAAAGGATGAGGTTAATGAAATTATTAACCGTTGTGAAGTATGTACTATTGGGATGTTAGATGAAGACAAAGGCCCTTATGTCCTTCCTTTCAACTTTGGGTACAAAGATGGGCGCCTGTACATCCACTCTGGCCATGAGGGGAAGAAGATTGCTTTATGGAAAAGCGATAATAGGGTTTGCGTTTCCTTTAGCACCGATTACAAGCTAAACATTCGTCATGAAAACGTTGCCTGTTCCTACTCCATGCGCTACAAGAGTGTATTAGTATATGGTAACGTATTTCAAATCAACGAATTGGATGAAAAAACTCGTGCGCTTAATATTATTATGGAAAAGTACTCAGGTAGAGACGATTTCACATATAACATGCCGGCCTTGATAAATGTTAGTGTTTTTGAAATTGCCATTTCCAAAATCGAATCGAGGGTTTATGGGTATTAATTTGATTTTTTTTTTACACTAACCTATTTGAAGCATCTGTGTTCAGTGCACCATTCAGTTCTAGCATTTAACCCTGCTTGCACCAGCCCTGCATACCAGGCAGGCTGCCGGCTTGCAGGGCAGGCAAGCTTTATCCCTTTAACCTTGATATGCTCTGGCTAATTTTCTCCATTCTAACCGCTATCAGCGAGGCAAGCAAGGACATCTTTAGCAAAATTGGGCTGAGGAGTTCAAACGTTTACATGCTTGCTTGGGCTGTTCGTTTGTATTCTTTACCATTTCTTCTTCCAATCCTGCTTTTTATAGATATACCGCCCCTTTCAGAAAGATATTGGATTGCACTTTTCGTGGGTGGAAGCATAAATGTTGTGACAACAATTCTGTATATCAAAGCAATAAAGATATCTGATGTTTCGGTTGTTGTTCCTCTGGTCTCCTTCACACCTGCCTTTCTTTTGGTAACATCACCAATTATTTTAGGAGAGGTACCCTCTCCTCTGGGTATGTTTGGTGTTATGTTAGTTGTAGCTGGGTCGTATTTCCTAAACATTAGAGAAAAGGAAAAAGGGTTTTTCAAACCTTTCAAGTATTTGCTAAAGGATAAGGGCTCTAGATATATGATAATTGTGGCGATTTTATGGTCGATTTCCTCGAATTTCGACAAGATTGGGGTAGGAGAGTCGTCACCATTATTCTGGGCTATATCTGCAAATATCTTTATTGCGATAGCAATGACTCCGTTTGTACTTTTTAAGGCGAGAAAGTATCTGAGAGATGTTTTTGAAAAATTCAAGGTTCATTTTCCTATTGGTTTTTTTGGTGCTGCAACGCTTGTTTTTCAGATGCTTGCAATAAATCTTATATACGTTTCCTACGTTATTTCAATTAAAAGAACCAGTGTAATATTGGTTGTTTTTGCTGGTTTCTTCCTTTTCAAGGAAAAGAATATTACTACAAGGATAACAGGAGCATTACTGATGTTAGCCGGGGTAATTCTTATATCAGTATTTTAAGTTTCACCTAATTTCAGAACAAATTTAGTTTATTTAAGGGTTATGTGGCATTGTAAAGCAGAATGTGCTACCCTTCCCAATTTCGCTTTCTACCCAAATTCTTCCCCCATGTTTCTCAACAAATTCTTTACATATTTGCAGTCCAATACCACTTACCTTCTCATTTTCGGTTCCAAGAGTAGTCATTATATTTTCTGTTTTAAAAAGTCTTTCCATAAAATCGGGGCTCATACCAACTCCATTGTCGGACACAGAAACTTCAACCTGAGTCTTTGTTGATATTGCGAAAATATTTACCTTTCCGTTTGGTGGTGTGAACTTTATGGCGTTGGAGATAAGATTTCGAAGAATTGTTGAGAGCATATTCCTATCAGCTACGATTTCAATAACACCAGTTTTAAAGTAGTTAATGGAAACGTTTTTAAGTTTTGAAGAATGTTTTACCGAGTCAACCAGATCAATAATGAACGAATTTAGGTTAATTGACTGTGGCTCAAAAGTAATTCGTCCTGTTTGAGATTTTGCCCAGCTGAGAAGATTGTCGAGCAGATTTATTGTAGTATGAGCTGCTTGATTTATAGCACTTAAAACCCTTTCTGATTTTGTGCTATCGTATCGGGTATAGTTTTGCAGCATTAATTCGGAATTTCCAATGATGCTGGCAACTGGGCTTTTCACATCGTGTGCAATAACAGAAAGAAGCTTATCCTTGCTTTTGTTAAGAGAACTAAGCAGTTCTTCTTGCTCTTTCAGTGCAATTTCCACCTTCTTCTGAGTATTTATATTCTGAAAAGCACCCTGAATTGCAATTATTACACCATTATTATCAACTACGGGCTCGCCAGTAGCTCTTACCCAGATTCTATTGCCCTTTGCAGTGACAATTTCCATATCTTCGGCGAATGGAATTCCAGATTTTATGCAATTATCAACCCTTTTAGTAACAATTTCTCTCCATTCAGGGGTGTAGAATTGGATTGCCTTTTCAAGAGAAGGAGAAAATTTGGGTATTTCCTCGTGAATTTTCACCACTTCATCCGACCATATCAATTTCATACTTTTTAAATCCAGTATCCATCCGCCAAAATGTGCTGTTTCGCCAGCCATACGTAGCAGTTTTTCGTTTTTGCGAATAGCTTCTTCTGCTCTCTTCCTTTGGGATATATCTCTAGCAAAAGCAACAAGTTTATCCTCTTCCCCTTTTAGGAGCGACACGGTTATTTCCAAATCTACCAGCGTTCCGTTTTTTCGCCTATGCACAGTTTCAAACTTATCGTAACCCTGCTGCTTCATCTTTTCGATGTGCTGTTTTGTATCCTTAACCGATTCGATATGCTCAATGTCGTGAACTGACATGCATAGAAGTTCCTTTTGGGAGTACCCTAGAATCTTGCAGAAAGCCTCATTTACCTTAATAATTTTAGCATGAATATCGCACAAGAAAAAACCATCGGGGGTAGTTTCAATAATCTTTCTCAACTCCAATTCGTTATGCTTGAGGGCATCCTCGGCTCGTTTACGTTCTACAATTTCTATAGCAAGTCTTGCGAGTTGCATTACTATTTCTACATCTTCGTTGTTGTAATCGGTTTCCTTATTTCCCACTCCAAGAATGGCTTTTACTTTATTACCTGACATTACTGGCACCACTAGCTCCCGTATGAGCATAGCATGGTCTTTTGGCATCCCCTTTTTATTTGGCAGCGATTCGTAATCGTTATGGATTATTGGCTTCCTTATGCGAACGCTATCGGCCCAAACGCCAGCACTTTCAACTGGATGATGTAGGCCTTTGCCTTCGGCTTTGCAGAACTCCTTTTTTGTTCGGGTGGACCAGTCTTGGAAAACTAGGGTTTTTTGGTCATCGCTAACAAAAACGTAGAAACCAATTTTGCTTCCGCTTAACTTTTCGGCTTGATTTATGGTTTCCTCAATAAGTTCATCGATGGAGTGCTCCTCAGAAAATTCAATCAAATGTAGTTGGGATAGGTTAATTGCATAGTTGCGCTCAGCCTTTTCCCTAGCAAGTTTTATTTCATTCTCCCTTTGTTTGGCATCGCTGATATCCCTTATTAAGCCAACAGTACCAATGTAGTTGTTATTTTCATCAATAATAAACCTAATATTGCTTGCACTCCAGAAAACGGTATTATCCTTCCTACGGAAAAGTAGCTCGTAATTGTTAAGCACACCCTCAGTTTTAATTCTGTTTACCATCACATCTCTTTCGCTAGGGTTTGCATATAACTCCTTCATGTGGATACCAATCATTTGACAGGGCGACGCATAACCACACATTCTGCTTATTGCGAAGTTGGCTTTTGTAATAAAACCATTGGCATCAGCTTCTAGATAACCCTCATCAAGTGACTGTATAAGATTTCTGAAGTTCTCCTCACTCTCCTCTTCTTTTTGCTTGGCATTAATTAGCTCTAGCTGAGCTCTTTTTTTATCGGTAACATCATGGATTATACTATAAAGGAAACTTGTTTTGTCAAGCTTAATGGGAGTGGAATAAACCTCAACATCACGATTTTCTCCATTTGCAAGGCGATGCTTGAATTGAAAGTAGTTTCTTTTTTCCTTTAGAGCAGCTTGCATTTCCTTTTTAACATCCTCAGGTGGGAGAAGGTTAATTTGATTGATGTTCATTGAAAGCAGTTCTTCTTGGCTGTATCCGTAAAACTCAACTGCTGCGCTGTTTACATCAATAATTTTTCCGCTTTGTGGATCAATAGCTAGTTTAATCGAGGTATTTTTTTCAAAAATTGTGCGGTATTTGTTTTCGCTTTCTATAAGAGCCTCCTCCGCCCGTTTGCTGTCAGTAATATCGTTCAGAGCGACAATAACATGTTTCTTATCATTTAGTTTGATTGCTTCAACACTAAAGTTTAACCAACGTTGCTTGACACCTTCGGGGGTCTCCAGCATTATCTCTGCCTCCTGATTGTAAACTCCTTTACCGCTTATCAAGGTCTCCTTGATTGCCATATCCAGGTTACAATTAGTGCATTGA
>CAYZSD010000103.1:0-12765 GCA_964481075.1 uncultured Rikenellaceae bacterium
AAATCTGCTTTATAGGCATTGATAATCCGATATATCTGAACATGGGTTTAGAGCAGCTTTTCAACCTTGCACGCAAAGCTGTGGGTGATGAAACGCCCAAGGGTTGGTTCGTGTTTTTCGATGAAATTCAGTACCTAAAGGATTGGGAGGTGCATCTTAAAGTTCTGGTCGATAGCTATCCACACACCAAGTTTGTGGTTTCAGGTTCGGCTGCTGCAGCCCTCAGGTTTAAAAGCAATGAGAGCGGAACAGGACGATTTACTGAGTTTATGCTTCCGCCCCTTACATTCTACGAGTATCTTCACCTAAAGGGATATAACCATCTTATCCGCCCTTCACCCACAAGGTGGAACGGAAACATAAGTCATTTTTTCACAACCATTAACATCAACGAAATAAATAAGCATTTTATTGACTACATAAACTTTGGAGGTTACCCCGAGGTTATCTTCTCCGAAAGGATTCAGTCGAACCCAGGGCGATATATCAAAGGCGATATCGTTGACAAAGTATTGCTCCGCGATTTACCTAGCCTTTATGGTATTCAGGATGTACAGGAGCTAAACTCCTTTTTCACAACCCTGGCCTACTATAGCGGAAATGAGGTTTCGCTCGAAACGATGTCGAAGAGTAGCGGTGTTGATAAGAATTTGCTTAAAAAGTATTTGGAGTACCTTGAGGCAGCCTTCTTGATTAAAGTTATTAATAGGGTTGATGATAATGCCAAGCGGTTTAAAAGGGCAACATTCTACAAGATATACCTTACCAATCCAAGCCTCCGAAGTGCCCTGTTTTCGCCACTGATGCTTACAGATGAGTCGATTGGAAATATGGTGGAGACAGCTGTTTTTGCCCAATGGTTCCATAGCGACTGGTTTACCCCTTGGTATGCCCGATGGAGCGTTGGTAAATATCAGGGCGAGGTGGATATGGTTGGGTTGGATGACAGGAAGTTTAAGCCTATTTGGGCAGTTGAAATTAAGTGGAGCAACCGTTACTTCGAAAAACCTGCTGAGTTAAAGAGTCTGTTGCAGTTTTGTCAAAAAAATAATCTGAATTCGGCACTAGTAACAAGCCTCGATAAGGAGGGAACTATTTTGCACAGCGGTATTGAGTTAAAATTCGTACCATCGGCAATGTATGCCTACATGGTGGGGGCCAACACAATACAACAGACAAGTCAACAATAGCATAGCTTTGATATGCAAGTTTGCAGCTTCATGCATTGGTGCTTCCTGCAAAACCTGCGACCGAAAGGAGTTCTGCGGGGATAGGTTGGATGGGTGAAATGCTTGTATTTGTGTTGTTTATAGTGGTAACAATTATGTTAGTAACAATTATGTTAGTAACAATGGTGTTAGTTTAAGAGAGAATGCTTATCTTTGCAAAAAAAGTATTAGACATGGATAAGCCATTCACCTTTGGAACAGCAACTTCGGGCATCAGATTTACTGATAGAGAGCAGGAAGCAGACCGTCTGAAAAGCAATTTTCTAAATGGGGTAAACACCATTATCCTATCGCCACGCCGATGGGGAAAAACATCATTGGTTCATAAGGTAGCCGATGATGTCAATAGGAGCCACCCAAAGGTACTTGTGGTAAGAATAGATATTTTTTTATGCCGAACCGAGAGCGACTTCCTAACCCTTTTTGCCAGTGAGGTTATTAGGCAAACCTACTCCAGATGGGAGGATTGGGCAGATAGGGCAAAACGATTCCTCTCACGGCTATCGCCACGATTTTCTTTTGGCTCCGATCCTGCCAACGATTTTTCCCTCTCTCTCGAAATTGCTGCCGACATGCAATCGGACAATGATATACTCAACCTCCCACAAAGAATTGCTGAGGACAAGAAAACGAACGTTGTGGTTTGCATTGATGAATTTCAGCAAGTTGGCGAGTTTGCCGATTCTGTTGCCTTTCAAAAGAAGCTAAGGAGCCAATGGCAACTTCAAAAAAAGGTATCGTACTGCCTGTATGGCAGCAAAATGCACCTGTTAAATGGTCTTTTCACAAAGCAAAGTATGCCTTTCTACAAGTTTGGCGACATAATGCTGCTTCAAAAGATTGACACGCAGCATTGGATTCCCTTTCTGTGCGATCGATTTGCAAAAACGGGCAAACAGCTAGCCCCAGAATTTGCCCAAAAAATTTGCGAAGCAGTCGAAAACCATTCCTCGTATGTGCAGCAGCTTGCCTATATCGCATGGGCAAAAACTGAGAAAATTGTTGACGAGGAAGTATTTTCTCAATCGGTTACCGATCTAATCAATCAGAACTCAATGCTTTACCAAACCATCACCGATGGGTTAACCCGCTATCATCTCAACTTATTAAAGGCATTGCTTCATGGAAATGGCAGCGAACTATCATCATCGGAGGTAATACGGCGTTTCGATTTGGGCTCATCGGCTAATGTTGTTCGATTAAAGCAATCGCTCCTTAAAAAGGAGATTATTGATATTTCAGGAAAAAAAACATCATTAAGCGACCCTGTGTATGGGCATTGGCTAAGGAGAGAGATGAGGTTACTGTAACTTTCGAACTATAGATTTTCTCGTTTTTACTCAAAATATTCATTATTCTCATGGACAAGAACCTCTCAGAACTTGCTAAAAGGATTCAAGACCTTACCAAACAGGCCTATAACGAGTATAAGCCAAGGGTTGATGATATAGTCACTAACAAAAGGACCAATCAGAAGGAGATTGAATGGCTTCTAAGCCAAATGCTCGATTTCTGCTCCGATGAGCAGGTTCTATCCCTTTACAAAACCCTATGCCGATACTTCTGGGATATAAACCCGCAGGCAACGGCGGACTATATCAGGTATTACAGGGAGATGTGGGATAGTGATGAGGATTAAATGGATACGAAAAAAAAAATCAAATTCTTTAACCCCCCAAAAATCAATTTATGGACAAAGACGATTCAAAATTTGACAATGAGGAACTTAAGGATGAGAACCTATTCCTTAAAATGAAGTTGATGGCCGAGCATGGCGCACATTTCTCCGAACCAGAGGGAGGAAGCAAGGTATCGCCCGAGATTGAGAACCAGATCCTAAGGAATATCGAGGAGTTCGAAAAGCAGTTCCATTCCGCAAAGCGGATAACCATCAGCCAACGGCTCAATAATCCCGTGTTTGAGAAGGAAGCAGCAATTCCTGATGATAGAATCTCCGAGGCATTGGACTATGCCATGAACCTACTGAACGACAACGGAATCTCCCTCGATGTAATCTGTGAGGTTTCCGACAGGGAACAATACAGGTTTATTACGGAAGAACTAATCCACAAGGAAGTGGATGATATAAACATCCCTGGCATGATGAGTTGCTTTATTTACGAAGAGTTTTATCCAAATCAGGAGCATAATATCAAGGGCGATTGTAGAAACTTTTTCTATTTCTTCCTAACAAAAGAGTACAGCTTCTATGCCCACCATTTAGCCGAAAACCTCAAGGGCGATAGCCACCTCAAGCATTTCAGCGACTCTTTCGACTCATTTGAGCAACTGGACTTTAACATTTTAAGTGTAAGTATAGAAGGCGAAAAGGCAGAAGTGTGCTACACAGCAGGTTTTATTGGAATCGTCGAAACTACCAAACAAAAACAACGTTTCTGCGGAGCAGGCGAAATGGAGTTGAGGTTCGATGGAGAGTACTGGCGTATTGTTAGAGTGGTATTTCCTGATAGGGTAGAAGAGGTATAACGAACTTTCAACTTCTATACGACGGTGTTAGGGTTGAGTTATACCTATTAGAATGAATTAACTCTTATTTACCCTCACTTACCCTCACTTACCCTTTCCCTTATCCCCTCAATAAAACCAACCAAATCGTGGCTGTTGGTGTAAACAAAGAACTTAATAAACCGTTCCTTGGCATCGGTGTCAACATGGTAAAGGGCATACCTATCCTGCTCAAGATAGTATAGGCTAAACCCTTGCTGGTTAATTAATTTGTGTAGATTTCGCTCTTTTTCTCTGTTTATTGCTGCACCCTCAAAATCCTGGAATCCTATACATTTCATCTTAAGCCTATTGGTTTCAAGAATCTGGTCGAGAAGCGATTTTATCTCGGCGAGTGGGCTGCTGGCAAACGACTCATCGTTAAGGTATTCAACTTGTAGCGTAACCCGCTTCTCTTTAAGGGCTTGAATAAATGAATCAACAGCATCGCTGTCTTCGCAATGCCATAGTAGTTTGGTAAGGAATGTGTTGTAATTTGCCTCCATATTTTTTTTGCTCTAAAAATAGGCAATCATTACGCCAATATGCGTCGTAAAAAAAATCAATTGAAGCTTTAACGATTTTTTTACTAACTTTGTAGTTTAATATTAAATGTTTCAAAAAGAATGAATTACAAAGAAGTAACTGCCCAATAAAAAAGGCATATTTCAAACTATGGATATTTTTGAAGAATATTTAAGACAGGAGGAACCAAACAAAGCAGAAAAAGCAAAAGTTTGGAAGACTGCTATTGGCTTGCAACAAGTTGATGGGCTTAAACCGTCTGAATATCTCATAGAAATCGCCAAACAAAACATTGATGGTGATATTACCATTGAGGAGGTAAAACAGCGAATAGACAGTTACTATAAACAGCATCCTAAAAAAGAGGACGAAAGCCGTACCGAAGAAGCAGATAAAGTATCGGCACGAATTACAGAGATTTTAAGTGAGAACACATTTACATTTTCACCAGCCGAATACCTTACCATTCATCGCAGGCTATTTCTAGGCATCTATAGCCATGCAGGCAAAATTCGTGATTTCAATATCACAAAGAAAGAATGGGTTTTGAATGGAGAAACGGTTTTATACGCAAGTGCGGAAAGTTTGAAAGCCACTTATGAATACGATTTTGAACAGGAAAGAAAATTTAGTTATATAGGGTTAAGCCAACAGGAGATTATTGAGCATATCGCTCATTTTATTTCCTATTTGTGGCAGATTCACATTTTTGGAGAGGGTAACACGAGAACAACGGCAGTTTTTTTAATAAAATATCTTCGCAAACTTGGTTTTAAAGAGGTAAACAATGATTTGTTTGCAGAACATTCGTGGTATTTTCGCAATGCACTTGTAAGAGCCAATTACGAAGACTTGTCAAAAGGTATCTACAAAACCGACAAATTTCTTACCCGTTTTCTATTCAACTTACTCCTGAAAGAAAACCATTTGCTGAAAAACCGTGAAATGCACATTCATTATGTTGACACTGTAAATGACACTGTAAAACCAGAGAATGACACTGTAAATGATACTGTATTTAATTTGATAAAGCAGAATAATAAAATAACTGCTAACGAAATGAGCGAAAGATTGAATATCAGCTTAAGCACTGCAAAACGTAAAATAAAAGAGCTTAAAGAAAAAGGAATAATTGAACGTATCGGAAGTGACAAGAAGGGCTGTTGGAAGATCATTGAGCAATAAATCAACCACAGCCAATCCTGCACAATAATCTCATAAAAATGCAACTCTTAAAGGATGTTTATTAGGATAGACTTTATATAAAATCACTACTGTCCGACTAAGTAATTTTTATGATAATAATCATGTAATAGATTTAGCTTCGCTGCATCTTCGAGGTCTCGCTTCGCTCGAAATGACAGGCTGTTACGTTGTGAGTAGTGAGGGGGTGATGGCGGCTTCGCCGCCATCACCCCCTCACCAACCTTGATTTCCTGAAAGTCTTGTCATTTCGAGCGAAGCGAGAAATCTGTATTAATTAGTCGGTCAGTAGTGATATAAAATGAAGTCAATAAACGATTTTATGCAAAATACTTCGTATCTTTGCAGATAAATAAATTCCGCTGTTGATGTTTACCCCATTCGGTGGTTCTCAATAACTACCAGCAACAGCATTTTTCAAACTAAACTAAATATTATGCTAACCGTTAAGCAGATTAACTTTGAGCGTGAATTAGTCGAATTTTCCAGGGAACAGGTTATTGATTTTCTTCACACCCATTTAGATCGTTTTCGTGATTCCAAAGAGGCAATCGGCAAGTGTTTAGACTATACCTTTTCAACACACGAGGGTAAGGGTGGTTTTATACTCACAGGGCAATACGAAGGCTCTTTAGTCGGAGTAGTGGTGATGAACCGAACAGGAATGGAGGGATATATCCCAGAAAATATCCTCGTTTATATTGCAGTTGACGCCAGTTTTAGAGGTAAAGGAATTGGTGCAAAGCTAATTAATGAGGCAATCTCATGCTCAAAGGGTGATGTTAAACTTCACGTTGAGTACGATAATCCAGCCAAAAGGCTTTACGAGCGGTTGGGTTTCAATACAAAGTATGCTGAGATGCGATACGGGAAAAACAAATAGGCTATGGCTCAATTGGTTATCAAATCTGAGCAGATTATCAGAAACCTTGAAAAGCTTAACCATACACTTGAAAAACACAATGTCCATTGGAGTTTAGTCGTCAAAGTGCTGTCTGGTCATAGGGAATTTCTGAAGAAACTCCTTCACCAACCAGTAGTTAAGAAACTTCACAGCGTTGGTGATTCACGTATTTCGGGCTTACGAACTATAAAAGAGATTAATCCTGAGCTAGTTACTATATATCTTAAACCCCCAGCAATGGACTTAGTTAAGTCTGTTGTATCCTATGCCGATATTTCACTTAACACTTCGCTTCGTACCATAGAGGCTTTAAATGCTGAGGCAGCAAAGCAAGGAAAGAATCATAGAATTATTATAATGATTGAGTTAGGGGAGTTGCGTGAAGGGATACTTCGAGAGAAGCTAGTCGAATTTTACCAAAGAGTTTTTCAATTTGAAAATATTGTAATTGAAGGTATTGGTACAAATTTAGGTTGCATGTATGGGATTCAACCAACCTACGACAAGCTCTTGCAGCTTTCATTGTATAAGCAACTCATTGAGGCTAAGTTCAACACTACCCTTCCCCTGATTTCGGGGGGGAGCTCAATAACACTTCCCCTTGTAGGTAAATCGGCCATGCCCAAGAATATAAACCATTTAAGGATTGGAGAATCAGCTTTCTTGGGAACAACCCCTTTCGACGAGAAAAGGTTTCGTGACCTTTCTACTAATGCCTTTGAGTATCTTGGAAATATTATTGAACTTGAACTAAAAGAAACATTTCCTGATGGTATTCTTACAGATGGAGGTGTTGGTCATACCGCAGAGGCGGAACCACTTGAATATGATAATGGTTACCGAGCGATACTAGACTTTGGTATCCTAGACGTTGATGTGAAAGAACTTGCGCCCAAAGATGCTGAAATTAAGTTTGCTGGCACAACCTCCGATATGAGTGTTTATGATCTTGGTCCAGAGGAAAAAGGGAAAAAATGTCGTTATAAAGTTGGTGATAGGGTTAAATTCACCCCTTCCTATATGGCCGTTGCTCGGTTAATGAATTCAAAATTTATTGACAAACATATTGTGTAAAAAAGAGACAAGTCCAACGTTTCTGTTTTCTATTTACACCGTTTTCATTACAATTTTGGCAAAGAACTTGAAATCAAAACTAAACTCACAACCTATGTAGCTCGCCATACTTTTGCAACTGTATTAAGGAAAAGTGGGGCTTCTTATTCAACAATAAAGGACACAATGGGTCATAGCAATGAGAAAACAACTCAGAGATACATAGATAGCATTTTTAACGATAAATTAGATAAGGCTTGTGACGTTTTGCTTTAATTTATTTTATTTTAACTCCCATTTTTTTTATCGGAAGTCGATTATAGCTTTGTAAGTTGACCATTTAACTAATTTTACATCACATAATTCCCTTTGATGAACGAGTTAATATTATACAACACACCCGATGGCAAGAGTTCAATTGCCTTGTTCGCCAAGGATGGGAGCGTACGGCTTAATTAGAATCAGCTAGCTGAACTTTTTCCCACTTCTAAGAAAACTGTAAGCTACCATATCATCAATATATTGAAAGAAGGAGAGTTAACTGCAAATTCAGTTGTCAAAGATTATTTGACAACTGCCTCCGATGGTAAAAGCTACAACGTTACATTCTACTCTCTGGAGATGATTATGGCATTATGATGCGTTGCTCGCCGATAATGAGGATATTGAAGAATTGAAAGCTATTGAAGAGCTAATTAAAAACACTATCAAAAAGAAAAGTAATTAGAAAATATCAGTCCAAGCCAAACACTTCCTTCCAATCAATCCTCGAAAAGTACCGCAAAATTTCATTCTCCGAGCGCGATAAGGGCGACCGATTCGAAAGGCTTATGCAAGCCTACCTTAAAACTGACACAAAGTATGCCTTTAGGTTTAAAAATGTATGGCTCTGGAATGAGTTCCCGTCCCGTAACGATTTGGGCGGAAGCGATACAGGCATCGACATTGTTGCACTAACCCATGAGGGCGACTATTGGGCAATCCAATGCAAATGCTATCAGGAAAGTTCTATGATTGATAAGGGGGCAGTCGATTCTTTCCATGCCACTTCGAGCAGGGAGTTTCTCGATGAAAATATGCAAACCACTAGGTTTGCTCATCGACTTTGGATTTCAACCACCAACAGGTGGGGTGGCAATGCCCATGATGCCATTCAGAACCAAAACCCGCCCGTTACAAGGCTAAATCTTTTAGAACTTCAGGTTTCGCCTGTTGACTGGGAGAAGTTGGAGCAAGGCGTAAATGGCGAAGTATCAAGAACGCCTAAGAAAACCCTTTTTCCACATCAAAAGCAAGCCCTTGACGATACTAATAAGCATTTTAAAACTACCGATAGAGGTAAACTCATTATGGCTTGCGGAACGGGCAAAACCTTCACTGCCCTTCGTATTGCCGAGAACGAAACCAATGGCAAAGGGCTAGTACTTTTTCTTGTTTCTTCAATTGCGCTTCTCGGACAGTCGTTAAGAGAATGGAGTGCTGATGCCAACGAGCCAATTAACGCCATCTGCATCTGCTCCGTCCCCGAAATATCACGAACTTTACCACTTTTTAACAAAATAAATTCTATTCGTATCGTTGTGAGTTGCTAACTTCGTATTTTAAGGGAAATATATTTATAAACTGCTTATTATTAATTAAATAAATTATCTGTCATGAATAAAGAAAATGTATCACTTTACAAATCGATTGCAAGGCGTAGCTTCGATACCAAACTTAACCTGTATTCATTCAAAATGGCCTTAAATCATGAAAAAGAAGTAGTTGATATAGATCCTGATAGGTTTAAATACTTCGAAATAACCCATGAGTTGATTGAGAAATATACTGCAGAGTACTGGCAAACCGAGCGGGAAAATGTAATCTACAATAAAAAAGTTGACGACATTTATAGATGGATGAAAGAATTCAAGGAGAAGAATAAGGAGGTCATTGATACCTTAAAGACAAACTATATCCTGAATTTCAATCAGATCTTTTCAGAGAATGACTTCGAGTATTTGCTTCGAGAAAACGAATGCTACTATTGTGGTATCACCATCGATAAGGTTAATCAGCTAGTTGCTAAGAGAAAACTTTTTAAGAAGAACGAGCGTGGCTGGTCTCTCGAAATCGACAGGAAAAACTCAAACCTGGAGTACAAAAGGGATAACTGCGTCATGTCCTGCTACTGGTGCAACAATGCAAAAACGGATGAGTTCACAGCAGAAGAGTTTGCTTTAATAGGTAAATCCATCGCTAAGGTTTGGCACGATAGACTCAGAGAAAGCAACATAATCGGAAACTTTTCTGACTTAAAAATTACTAAGAAATGATAACCGATAGCCAAACAAATCTGGTTTACTTCTCGGAGAAGCTAGCTGCTGATTTTCCTGAAGAGTATGATAGGATTATCTCAATCCTCGACAAGCATGATGTTTCACATGCTCTACTCAAAGAAACCAAAGATATCTGGTGTAGGGATTATTTGCCCATACAAGTTGATAAAGACAATTTCGTTGGGTTCCGCTACGAACCTTCCTATCACAAGAAACCGGAAGATATTGCCAAGCAGTCTGATCCAAAGGCCGTATGCAAGGCGAATGGCATTCCTGCCAGATTTAGCAGTATCAACCTTGATGGGGGCAACGTGGTTCGGTACTCTGACAGGGTGATGATTACCGACAGGGTTTTCGATGAAAACAATGATATTCCTAGGACAGAACTCGTTGATCAGCTTGAGAAACTATTTAAAGCAGAGGTAATAATCATTCCTCAAATTAAGTGCGATATGACTGGCCATGCCGATGGGTTGGTTAGGTTCATCGACCAGAATACCATTCTTGTCAACGAGATTGACCGCGAGTACGCTTACTGGCAGAAGGGGATTAATAGAGTAATAGCGACATATAACTTCAATATCAAGGAGATACCCTGGTTAGATCCAAAGACTAAGAAATCAATATCAGCCGTAGGATGCTACATAAATTTTCTTGAGGTTGGAAACCTTATTCTTTTACCCGAGTTTCGGGTTGAGGGAAATAGGGATGAAGAAGCAAAAACACTTATACAAAGTATTTACAAGGATAGAATCGTGGAAACCGTTGAGATAAATAGGATTGCCGAAGAAGGTGGGGTGCTTAATTGCATTTCGTGGAATATTATGCGTATAAACTCATTATAAACAAAAGCCCTGCATCGCTGCAAGGCTTATTTTTACTAGTGATCCCGTCAGGATTCGAACCTGAGACCCACAGCTTAGAAGGCTGTTGCTCTGTCCAACTGAGCTACGGGACCTTTTTTCCTTTTTCGGGGTGCAAAGATAGGAAAATCATTTCAAAAACTACTAATTGCAACAATAAAAATTTTGTGGGGCTAGACTCTTATTCCAAACACAAGGACATCGTCCACCTGAAAATGTTCTCCTTGCCACTCAGTGAAGGTTGTCTCAAGTAGCCTGCGCTGCTCATTGGTGGGAAGATGAGCCATTGATTGTATAACTTGCCGGAATTGCTTAACCCTGAATTTCTTCCCATTTATTCCCCCAAATTGATCGGCAAACCCATCGGAAAACATGTAAATCATATCTCCCTTCTCAAGGTTGAACGATTGAATGGCAAAGGGCTTTTTGTTTATTTGGAACGAAATAGGCATACGGTCTGGGACAAGTTCAAAAAGCTCGGCGTTGGGATTAGGCTCGTTGTTTGGTCTTGCAATCCATACAGGCATGTTGGCCCCGGCATACTGAAAGGAGTTTTTTTCCTGGTTGAGTTTTATGAGTGCAATGTCCATCCCGTCAACATTATCATCGAAGTGCCCTTTTTGGCTTAGGGTTATGATTACTTTGTCACGAAGCAAATCGAGAATAAGGTTTGGTTCACTGCTGGGGTGATGCAGGATAAGCTCGTTGAGCAGCGTTGTACCTAGCATGCTCATGAAACCACCAGGCATGCCGTGTCCCGTACAATCGACCGTTGCTATATATGTGCTTGTTCCTGATTGGGTTACCCAGTAAAAGTCGCCACTTACAACCTGTTTCGGTTTCATGAAAACGAAATGGTCGCCAAGCGATGTTTTCATTTGTCTTTCAGAAGGAAGCATGGCTAGCTGGATGCGTTGAGCGTACATCACGCTTTCTGAAATTTCAGTGAAAAGATCCATGATTCTATCTCGCTGAATGGTAACCAGATCTTTCTGGTTCTCAATTTCGTCGCGTTGGGCAAGGATTTCCTCCTTCTGCTGTTCAATCTCCTGCTTTTGCAACTGTAAAGAAACTGATAGCTTGCGGCTTACACGATAGTGGTAAAAAATAATTGAAGCAACCACAAGGACAAGAATGGAGATTAGCATAAACGTGCGCGATACTAGAACCTGCCTGTTGGTTGCCAACTGAGCAAAAGTCATAGCTTGTTCTTGTTTATATTTCTCCGTTTCAAGCATCTTCTCGTATTTGGATTGCATTTGAATTCGCCAAATTTGTTTGCTCCGCTCATTGTTGCTCAGGGTGTCGCGAAGGGAGATGAACTGCTTGTAATTATCTAGTGCATTCT
This sequence comes from uncultured Rikenellaceae bacterium, assembly GCA_964481075.1. Taxonomy (GTDB): domain Bacteria; phylum Bacteroidota; class Bacteroidia; order Bacteroidales; family Tenuifilaceae; genus MWFE01. The sequence goes on from CAYZSD010000103.1 coordinate 11,949, forward strand.
TGTAGTCACCAACTTTTTCTGAGATTAAGGAGAGTGTCTCCAAGGCATCACGCTGAAGTGTTGCGGAGTTGGTTTCCTTAGCAAGACCTAGTGCCGATTGGGCAGAACGGATTGATTGTCCCCAGTTTTTCGTTTCCAGATAGTTCTTTGCAAGCAGTGTGCGTACATGAGCAAGGTTACGCTTGTCGCCTGTCTCGAGGCAAAGTGTTTCAGCGCGTTTCAAGAAGAACCTCGAACTATCAGCTTGTCCTATGTTAAGATAAATTTCCCCAAGGCTGAAAAGGGCATTTATTTCGCTTTGTTTGGCTCCTATTTCCTTATTGATTGAAAGAGACTTCTTAATGATATCCAATGATTCGTCAACTTTCCCAATTTGATAGAAAAGCATTCCCTTATTAAGAAGGCTTACAGCCGATGCTCGCCTGTCGCCAATACTTGTATTGATTTCAAAAGCTTTTTGATAGAACTCCAAGGCTTCCTGTAATTGATTCTGCTCCTTGTATATAACACCAATATTGTTGTATGTGTTTGCTACACTAGCAAGATCACCTAGTTCTTCTTTAACTTTTAACGATTTCATGAACGATTCAACGGCTCTTGGTATATCGCCTTGATTGTAAAGAACAACACCAATGTTATTCAATGTGCTTGCAATCCCCTTTTTGTCGTCTAGTTTCGCCTTGATATCTAGCGATTTTTGGTAGTAGTCCAACGCTAAAAGTAGTTCCCCTTTGGAATCGTAGGAGATACCAAGGTTGTTGTAGGCCCTTGAAATCTCTGTTTCAAGGTTTTGGCTTGTTGCAATTTCAAGAAGGTT
>CAYZSD010000104.1:0-12642 GCA_964481075.1 uncultured Rikenellaceae bacterium
ACTTCACAACCTGATCGCCACCCGTTCTAGAGTACTTAACAATGTTGCCATTTGCAGAAGCAGTAAGTTTTCCTGTACCCATAAAAGGGGTACCTTGAATCTCCACCTCTGAATCCTCATCGTTTATCCACTCAGAATTTGCGTTGGAACCATTGATATTCATGAAAGCAAAAACTCTTCTCCTGTTTCTAACAACAACATTATTTGCAATGGTAACAGCTCCATTAAAATCAAAAGCACCAACACCAGTTCCATCTCCCGAATTCTCTATGGTAAGGTTAGCGCCAATACTAACGGCACTAGCAAAAGTAACATTGCCTGTATTGTCTGCAATTGTAATACTTTGCGTGTTGGTATTAAAAGTAGCCACACCAAAAGCAAAGGCTCCGGAGCTGTTCTGGGTTAGCCCGTTTCGTAGCACCATGTTGCCAGCGGTAGTTACAGCAGTTGTAGTGAATGTCCCTGTTCCAATCAGAGTTACACTCCCAACAAAAGTTGTTACTCCTGTGTTACTATTGTCTGTAAAACTCCCTGAAATTGTGGTGGTTCCACCAACGGTCATGTTTGAAGTTCCAATGGTTAGCGAGCCGCTAATGGTAAGATTTGAAATGTTATTAATCACAACATTTCCAGTAATAGTATGATTAACAGCAACGTCATTTGTCACACCATTCCCTGGGTAGTAGGTAGCAGCCACCCAATCAGCACCATCAAATCTTTGCCATATTCCAATCGTATTCCATGTCCCATCTGAAATTGAGCGAAAATCGTTTAAAACCTGCGCATAGGAAGATGAGAACTTTATCAAAAAAACGAAAATTAGAGATGCTCTATAAATACTATTCATAAATTATTCAAATTAAGAATAATAAAACCAAAAAAAATCTCAGGCTAACCAACGTAAAATTCAAAAAACATACCAATAAAAGTAAAGACTTGTTAGGTAAAGCTTTATTGCAAACAACATTTTAAAACAGTTCTATTCAATGCCCGAAAACGGTCATTGTAAAAATTTCATAAAAATAGTTTCAATTTTAAAATATAAATGCTTTACTTATACCTTTTATATTAAAAAAGGTTCTCTATTTTATTAATCTTTCGATTTTAATGATGAAAGAACATAATTTGATTATATACAATAACAAATAAAATAGAAGTTTACAAATAAACTCTAACTATTAGATTGTTTCCTTGTGTTAAAAAAAAGCTAGTGCCCAAAACTATTGGGAACATGATAGTGAGGGCCAGTTTCAGGAAGTTTATATACTCTTGACGTTACTTCTGGGTTCGGATCTTCTGAAAAGTCATTGTTGCAACCATGTGCATCAGAAACATTCAACACTCTAAAAGTATAATCGGTATATGCCTCGGGAGGAGATCCAGCAAGAACCCATTGCAATGGGCCATAATCACTTAATTCATAAGGTGATACTGTATTGTTAACTGTATGATCTGGAGAGCCATCATCTATTACTCTATATACAAAATTAAATGGGGCAGAACCTGACGCTAGAGTAACAGTTATACCTGTGGTTGCTCCATCACAGAGAGGTGAATCTATTGCAATTGTAACATTTGGTCTTGGTCTTACTGTTATACTAATAGGATCGCCAATAATAATCCCATCTCCGTATGCATGAGTCATAGCGGTTAGTTCGTATTCACTGGTAACCAACGGAGAAACGTTTAATGTATAGGGATTATCTGTTATTCCCGAAATGGTGGTTTCATTTTCTCCATTAATAGTGTAAGTAATGCTGAACGGAGCAGTACCCTCAAAGGTAACCTCAAGTGGTGTGAATTCATCGGGGCAGATAGTTGCCGTACCACCAGTAAACTCAGCAGTTGCTGGCTTCACCGAGCCAATTGTAAAGATTTGAGTTGTACCATTGAATGTGATGGCATTATTACAAGTTATAGTACCATTCGAAGCATTGCCAACTATTGTAACTGCACCTCCAACAACTTCCCATTTTTCAATTCCAGAATTCCAACGAATGATGCGAAGTTCCGTAAGGTTATCTATTTCATTTGCTACGTTTGAGGAGCCATTTAAAGTAAAACGTAGGCGTGAAGAATAGGTGTTGGGACCTTGAATCTTCCAATATTCAGTTTGAGTAACCCGGCTAATGGGTGATACTACTTTAAGGGTATCATAACCATGATCATAAGGATTTACAGCCATGTATTCTACTGTCCAGTAAGAGTTGCTTGCTCCTGAGGGGGCAATAATTGATGTTGCCTTGTATTTTGGTGATTTACCCACAGGGAAAACATGGGTTCCTGCTCCGTTGGCAAGAATTCTGCGTAGAGGTCCGTTAACATAGCTTCCAGCACTACCACCTGATATTCCATTTGAAAGATTAACGCTAACATTACTAGTTGAGGTTAAAATTCCACTTGTTAAGTATAGAATAGAGTTTATATCAACTTGTCCTGTTATTGTAACTCCCTGATTATTGCTCATCTGTAAATTCCAAAGTCTATCCTTATTTGCGGTGTAGGTTCCAGTAATTGTTTGGGGGCTAGTTCCATTCATAATAACTCTTTGGGTGCTAAAATCAAAATCGGTTTTGGCGTTAACTGCCTTCGACATATTCCCTCCTACATAAATAAACTGGCTGGCTCTACTCTGCAATGTAGCTGTTTCTTGAATTGAAAGGTTATTACATATTGTTATTTTATGGTTTGGCTGAGATGTATTTACAGGTAAAGTCTTTGTACCAGAGCCTTTAATTACAAGGCTGTTAAAAGTGTGATATCTATCAGTTAATGTGAAGCTAGCATTGCCTCCATACTCCATAATACCACCAGAACAACTAAAGAAATCGTCGTAAGAACCAGCTGGCATTGTTGCAAATTCAAGACTAAGAGTACCCGTTCCAGAAATGCTGTTAAAATTGTGTCCATAAGTCGTTTCAACCTCTAATCGACCATTGATTGATATCGCATAAGAGTTTCGACGGTTACCATTGGTTGTAATTGTATGCTCTGAATTAATAACCACATAACCACCCGTTGGCCCTGAAGCCGGGACTTCACCTGCATCGGATCTTGACCAGTTTGCTGGTTCATCCCATGCGCCATCGGCCTCAGAGAAATATGTAATAACATCACCAAAAGCAGGATCTTCTCCCGAGGTATATTCACCAGTAAGGGTTCCAGCATTGGTAAATGGAAACGTTACTTTACTTTCTATAAGATCAAACGCCCCCGCATATTTTTCCCAAGTCACCTCTCCAGATCTTAACCTTGCTCCAATATAATCGTTCGAATCACCAAGAATGTCGCCACTATGGCAAGTCGTTTCAATACTTCCTGTCATATTCGATACCCCCTCACTCTCAATATACCAGTAGTACTGAAGAACATTATTGTAGTAATCGGGAAGAATGGTTTGGTGTCTTTGATTAACTGGTCTTACTAGTATTGTACCAGAGCCAATACTTTCAGTTAAAGTAACAGTAACAGGTGTAAACTTTCCATTAACACCAATTGGATAGCTAAACGATCCAGGCCCTGCTGAAAAAGCTTTTCTAATTCCACCTGGAATACCGAAAACACCATCCGCAATAATCATATTATCAGAGGAAAACGGTTGACTTGCTTCAATGCTTGCAGATACTCCAAGGTCTAGAATTTTACTTCCAATATTGAAGAATCCTCTAGTAAGAATAATCTTCGAACTAAACGAGAGATCGTTCTGAAGATAAACCCCGTTGATATTGTCAATCTCAATATTTCCAAACATTCCAGATCCGGAAAGATTTTGAGCTTCGGTCCCCCTAAGTTTAATACCAGAGGCGTCATTGGTTGGGTTTGTATTAACAAATGTGGCATTATTGATAACATGCCGTTTCACGGCAAGTGCAAACTGACCATCAATTAATTGTCCAGAAACCAGATCGAGAGAACCCCAAAGTGTAACCTCATGGGAAGTGCCAGCAAGGGTAAGCGAAGTGGTTGGATTCACTTTAAAGTGGTTGAAGTTAGTATTGACAGCCGAACTGTTGAGTGTAAGGGTTTGAGTGTTTCCAGCAAAAATAAGCGAGTCGTTTGTACCTTGGAACCATTGCCCATTGAAGGTCATATTGCCCAACAAAGTAACATTATTCTCGTTGGGGTAGAACCTTGCCCTATTGTTGTCCATTAAAAGATGATTGGATACTGTTAAAGGACTATTAAGCAAGTAGAACGATGTCCAGCGAGGTGTTCCTGTTGTTTTTCCGGCAATGGTAAGGTTGTAAAGCGGTATATTGGCATCGAGCCTAAAGGTTTGCGCCGCATCTATGCTCTCACCCTGAGAGAAGATAATTGTGCCTCCCGAAACACTACCAATGGTGGGTCGGATATACAGGTCCCCATAAATAGTGCCACCGCCCCCACGCATAAAGCGAAGGGTACCTGCACTCATGGTAAACTCGCTGCCTTCGTTAAGGACTTCTAACTTAGAGCGACCCGATTGATGGTTTCGTCCATGTATAATAACTTCACCACCTGATTGCCTATAGCGAAGCGAACCAGTGTATGTATATATATTACGTCGAATCTGAGAATTAACTTCCAGGCGACCTGAACCTGCAATCTCAAGTTCAGGGGTAACACCTTTGTACTCAATAAATATTCTGTTATCATCCAAACCATCACCAAGTATTACTTGTCCAGTGTTCTCGATGCGTAGCTTGCCAAAAAGGTTTATGCCCGTTTGGTGATCGGTAGTACGTAAAGTACCTTGTTGCAAAGTTATAGCCGTTGTGGCAGGAATATCGAATTTCTCGCCATCGGTGGCAAGGGTAATGTTAATATTCGGGTTGTTAAAAACTAAATTCCCATTCAGCATTACCAATGATTTTTCGGGGATATTGGTGGGGGCGCCAAGTGAAAAAGGCATATTGGAATTAATCTGCACTGTTTGATTTTCTCCTTTATTCACTACTAACCTGTATAGAGATTGTGTGCGGGAAACTAAGGGGTTTTGAAAAATTTCTTTGCTTTCTGCACCTACCATTTCAAGCACTACATTTGCACCACCAGTATTATTTGTAAAAAGCCTAAAGACACCATCTCTAGTTGGTCTATTACTACCAATAATTTGAATGTCGCCTTTTACCTTAAGTGTATGAGTAACATATTCTGTACCACCTGTATTAACAGATATTTCACAGTTATTATTAACATGATAATTTAAATCATGTAACCATCCTATCATCACATTCCCGTCAACAGTGATTGTTCTGGCTATACCGTTGTTTGGAAAGAAAATTCTACCGGTATAATATCCCCCAACCCGCATATCGCCTTTGATATGGAAATCTCCTTCGTCTCCATTGTGAAACTGAAGATTACAAAGCCCAGAGGCATTAAATCGACCATTTACAGTTACATCAAATGGAAAAATAAAGGTAGCGTTAATTGCTTCCCCTGACTCAACACTTAGGTTAGGATAAGTATTTGGAAATGTAGAAGGGACAATATGAGTGGCGGCATCATTACCTCTATACATAAATGTACTATTAGTGTTGCTGGCAAAATTGCCAAAATCGCCATTCACTTGAACTATTCTGCCTGTTTGAAAAAAAACATTAAACTCACCTTCTCCATTAACCTCATCAAAATTTACAACCGATGGTGTAGTTACTGAACCTTGCTGAACGGCAACCCTCCCATTACGCTGTCCAAGATTTGGATTTTTAACAAAATTTAGTTGCGCACACTCCTGTGTTCTTCCGCTTTCAACAATAATGTAATGATGATTATTATCGGCACCACCACCACCATAGCCTATATAAACAATATCACCTACTCTAGGAAAATCGGTAGCAGCAGTTCCATTAAAACCAACAGTTGACCACGAATCGTTGATATGCCAAAACCTTCCTGAATATCCATTAGTATATCGACTATAAAACACTCTAACTGCGCCATCGAACCGCTCAATCCTTGCAGCAGTGTAACTTCCATTTGAAATTGGCTCAGAAGAAGCAAAACTTATTATTTTGTTAGTTGTGTTTACTCCTGATGGAGGTCCATAGCTAGTACGGGTTGCTCCAACAACTCGTCCAGGAACATAGAGCAAGTCCTCATCTGGACTTGACACATCGTTTTCATCATAAGTAAATTGGTACGTGGCATTTGGTGCTATACTAAATCCTTCTTGGCGTAAACGCCAATAATACTGAAGTGTGCTATCAACGGGTGCTGTTTGGTTAAGGGTAGCTAATTCCTGTGCAACTGGGTTTACACGCAGGTAGCCATCGTCGATAAAACCAGTAATGGTTGCTACGGCTGGGGTGTAACGATTATGTCCGTTGGCTCTTGTGGCAATGGGGAATATGTAAGTACCATTTCCAGCTATAAGCCTCTCCAAACCTCCATCAGAAGCATTTCCTGCAGTTATAAAAAGTTTTTGTGTATTGTAATCGCTACTGCCCGTTGGGGTTAGATTGCCATTAAGCCTTAGTTTGTAAGTATCGAGGTTAAGTGCACCAAAAGCGATATTCAGGATTCCGTTTACGGTTTGGTTTGCGGTTAGTCGATTGTCGATATCAACTCCTTCGTTTAGGGTTAGGTTACCAAATTCGCCGAGGCCATTACCGCCAATGGTTCTGCTAAGTGCGGGGCAGTATTCAAGCACAATACTACCGGTACCCGTATGAATCCCCGAGTTGCTCACATCGCCCTCAATGGAAATAGTGTTTCCACCATCGTTAAGTATTCCCGATGATATATTTAGTAGGTTACGAATACGAATATGGCCATTACTACCAGTCAATGTAGTTGTTGCTCCATCCTTGTTTATATTAAACTGGTTTAGCCCGTTTGTAATACTTCCATTTATTGTAAAGTTTGAATTTTCATGGCCATCCAGAGTAGTATTGTTAAAGTTGGGTATATATGTGGTATTTGCTCCAATGGCGAAATCGCCCGAAACCGAAAGGTTTTGATTACCATTATAGCTATCTAGCAAGGTATATCCATCGAGGATGAGGTTTCCGTTAATGGCAATATCGCTCATCATCCTCATGCGCATTGTTGTGTATGTGTTTGGTTTATAAACATTTAAATTTGGCAACTTGCCATAAAGGCATTCAATAGCAAAGTGTTGGTTACGGTGCATCTCAATATTTATCTGGGCATCGTTGGTTGTTACCACATTGCTTGCCTTAGAGCGCAAAGCAATAGCTCTTGATTCGCCACTACCTGTTGTATTGTAAATATTCATGTTGCCACCGGTCATGGTGAAAACGTTATCCTCGCCAGCAAAAAAGAAGGTGCCTGTTCCACTCCAAATATTGCCAAAATAAGCCTCGTAGTTAATGGTTGGGCTTCTAAGTTCGTTCCAATTGGTGATTGCTGCGTAGTTATACTCAGAACGACCAATAAGTTCAACTTCACCACCAGTTTGTGTGAAAGCCCCTTGACTATTTGCTGTTGCATGTATTTGTCGAGTGCTTACTTTTCCTCCATTTACTGTTATTGTCCCTCCATACTCAGGCATATAAATCCCTCTTGACATACGTGTTGACAGGTAGCCATCGTTAACAGTAATGTTACCATAAAGGATTAGTCCCTGTCTTGTTGTTCCAGAATTATAAACAACTCCATGTATATTAGCAGCAGGGATACCCCAAGCAGCCTCAACCTCATTAGCACCATCGGCAGTTATGAGGACAGTAACATCTCGGTCATCGAGTACAAGAGCACCCCTAAAACCAATGTAATAGTGAGTGGCGGCAGTAGAGTGTTCGCCTTCAGTCAGCGATGCTATTGTGGTCATCCCCGATAAGCGAAGAGTTCCATTGCGAATCCAAAGAGCTTTACGAAGTTCGGGGTTTGTGCTACCACGAGGAATATGATGGATGTTCGCACCAAAAAGTCTGAATCGTTCGGGAGCAGACGCGTTAACATTAAGTTCTGAAGCTGTTCCTATACCTTTGTCAATAATTAGATTGTAGAAATCGGTAGAGCCATCGCAAATAACTTGTGCATTGGTTGTACTATAAAAACGAACCGTAGCAGCACCACGAGTAGTAAGCTGATTAAATCGAATTTCGTTATCGATATCGGAGCATACGAACTTAACAACCCCGCTATTGTTGTACAATCCTCCACCAATCTCAACTGTGTGGTATATGTCATAATAGCGTGTTACATTGCTGCCAGGGGAAGTTCCTTCTGTTGGCAATAACGCTCCATCGTAGGTTGAAGCTGTTCCTACTGTAATTGTACCATTCTCTTCTACCTTTAGGTCGCCTCCAATATCAATCTTAAGACGTGGATATATCGTAGCTGATGCATCATCCTTTAATAATTTTAGAACACCTCTTTCGATTGATAAATCCCCGTAAAGAGTCAGATTGTTTTCAAGTTGAGCTATGTTTGTTGAGTTGGGAAGGTTAAAAGTAAGGTTGTTGTAGTTCGGCTGACTATTTAAAACAAACAATACTTCAGAAACATTATACTCTATTGTGCCACCTTCTGGATTGACAATTCTATTGAGTGAAACAAGAGGCATTGAATTTGACGCCAATCGTACAGTGCCTTTACCCTGAAGAATAGAAACAACATTGTTAAAACCAAATGTTTTCATGTCAAGAATCCCACCTTCTTCAACTGTAATGATGAGACCTTCAGTGTTAAGGTTTTCAGTAAGAGTTACAGATCTACCAGGAAGGATAACTACGTTATCGTTGTTAGTAGGTATTCTAGATCCCTCAAGGAGTTGACCCGAGGGGTCAGTTGTCCAAACATCAATAAAATTCCAGTTTCCATCCATGTATGAATATAACGTTTCACGGATTGTTTGATCATCATATGCTAGCCAGTCGGAAGTAAGGGGTGTTGTACTTGCTTTTGGTATTATGACTTTTCTATCAATGCTGCTAACCGTTGAACCAGCAGGATTGATGAATGCCGAACCATTCCATTTGTAAGCTTTATAAAGTGATGCAGTTCCTATTACATCAGTTGGTGCAAAATGGAACTCAACATCGGGATAGCCATCTAAATTAGCACTAGTTTCAAGACTCCAATAACGAATCAGTGCGTCATAGCTAGCCTCAATGCTAGGATGACGTTCGGGTACTACACGAACATTTGTCGTATAAGTACCAGTTCCTACCGCAGCGATGTTTGCAAAAACCATTGGAGTGTATTTCCCATCGGAGCCAATGGGATATGTCATGTTATGGTAACTTCTATTAATCCCAGTGGTGTAAAGCATTAGTCTTCCGCTACTGTTAGTTTCTATCATATTTGTTGAAGAAAAAGGCTTTGCGGCAGTTATGGTAGCAATAGAAGTTGTCCTTCCAAGCAGTTGAAGGTTATAATCACCAAGCTGAACAACAGCACCATCCAATATAAGATTGGTAGCCACATCGATGCTACCCTCTAGCGACTTATATCCATCTCCAGAAATATTAAGTATGCCATACGCTCGAGTTCCTGCAGTTGATGATCCACCAGCAAAAATGGTTTGGAATCCTGTTCCAAGGTAGTTAACGGTATTATTTGTACCGCCCCAAAAAGTAGCAATTTGATTAATTTCTCCGTAAAGGTTAAGGGTATGATTAAAGTCATCTGGCATTCTTATGACTCCCCCGTTTCCGAAAAGACTACCAATTATTGTCATGGTTTTTGCCCCTGGAAAATCTGCATTATTAAACCAAAGTGTACCATATTCAAGCAATGCGTACGTTTTTACAATAATATCTCCAGTTATTATTCTGTTTCCTCCTTGACGTGTATGTAATATGGCGTAATCGGGAACATGAGAAATTTCTTGAACAAAATTTGGTTCAAAGGTATTGTTCCAGTTGTAGGCAATACGACTTTCGGGGTCAAGAATAATCTTATCCTTTGTATAACCTGTTACAAATTTTGGAATTGGCCCAACATGAACATACTCATCTCTAATATCGAACCAGCGACCAATAAAGTACTGCGAGTTCTCAAGCATGGTTAAAGTACCCGTTCCATTTCCAAAAACGTGATATTGCTGGGTGTAGAAAATGTTATATATTCCTATCAGTAGATCGCCATTTATGGTAATATCGCCATCGCGCATCGTACGATAACCACCATTTATGAAATGAAGGTGGTGATATGTTGTGTTCCTTAGGTACTGGGTGTTATCGACCCGGTTGTATATCACAATGTTTCCAACGGTTGTAGCATCAAGATTACCTGTTCGCATTGGCTCGGTACCATTTGAATAAGTTAATATACCCTCGTTTTGCCATGTTCCAGTGCCAACTCCATTTAGTAGAGCAAGCATCGAAACACCAATTCCATTAGCGGTGGATTGGTTAATTGCAGTAAATCCATTCTCAACTAAAACATTACCAACATTGAAGTTAAACTCTGAGCTGCCGCTCAATGTGGTATTCTCGAACACGGTGTTACCATTTCCAAGTTTGATAAAGGTACCGTTGTTAATCAAACTTCCGCTAAAAGTTAGCACCGAGGTTGATGTGGGATTGAACGTTCCGAGCGCACCTATGGTTGTTGTACCCCTAAATGTATTGGTTCCAGTATTGCTATTATCGATGAATGAGCCACCAGTAATATTAGTTGCTGTGTGAACAAGGATGCTACCCCCGCTGGAATTCAAAGACCCATTGGATATATCAAGTGTATTCACCTCCAGTAGGTTGCCAAGGAGCATGACACCATTTGCCCCCCTGTCTAAAACAAGTTCGTTAAGCAGGTTTGTTGTTCCTGGTGTGGTCTGGTCGAAGGCAAAGGTTGAGGTGAAGTCGCCGGTTCCATTTACTACTATGCGAGAAGTTCCACCTCCCTTAATACGGCTATTCCCAGCACGGGCATGATTTCCATTGAGTGTAAGGGTATGACCATTTAGATCTAATGGCCAGTTGATACTGCTTGAATAAATGTAAAGCCTTGTATCGACATAAATATCTGTGTTTAAAGTAACAGAAGTGCTGGTGTTATTACCTGTAAACAGCTCTCCAAAAGCTATTTCTGAGTCTCCTTCAATTTCCCAAGCGATATCAGTTCCATGGAACCGCACCTCGGTGTTGCCCGCAAATTGTAAAAGGCCATTATTATTGGTTAGGCTGTTTGGGGTTGCATTACCCGGTTGCATCTGAACTAATCCATTATAATTAAACTGCTTAACCCCTGCTCCAGAAAACTCCATTTTATGCACCCTAAAAACTGCTCCAACACCACCACCTCTAACAATCTCTCCCGTGCCCGTAAAGGTAACATCAACATACCTATCAGAATTATACCACAGGTAGAAGTATGCCCCAGGATTCATGTCCAACTTACCGTTAATGGTTAGAGTATGATTCTGGTCTAGATTACGGGTTATTAACCAGCCCGAGGCTCCATCGCCAATATTTACGTTGTTAAACGTAATGTTGTGGCTTCCGTTATCTCTAAAGTAAACCCTGGAGTTATCGCTAATATAAGTGGTTTGGGTTACAATCAAATCTCGCCACATCCAAATATTTCTGGTGGCTGTAGATAAGAAAGATAGATTGTGAAACGATACAGTTCCTGCACCATCACCCTGTATATTCTGCTCTGTTGTCCCTGTTCTGTTAAAGTAAACCGTTCCGCCCGTTGCATTGAAGGCTGGTTCTGAATCGCTGCTGCTGGTAAAATTGTTTTGAACGTAAAAATCTCTTGAGGTGGCAACCCTTGTACCATCGACAATGGTAAAGTTCCAAAAGGTACTAAAATCATCACCATCAATCTCTATTTCTCCACCTCCATCCTTTTCGAAAGTGGTAGTGTTTGCTGTTTGAGTATAGGTCCCATTGTTTACCCAAGTATTAGTACTGGTAAGGTTTCCAGAGGTTGTAAGCCCAGCACCGTTACTTATACTTAAATCGTTAACAGTGATTCCTCCCGTGCTACGCAGCTCCCCGGAAGTAACGTTTAAATTGTGAACAGATAGTGTGCTAACTAAAGTGTAGTAGAACGTAGAAGCCGAAGCATTGTGGTTTAGGGCTGAAAGCACCTGGTAACCAGTTTGAAAGGAGAAATTACTTGTGGCGGTAACGGTGTTCCCATTACCAAGATTTAGCGTGGAACCAGCAGTACCCCTAAATTGGCCTGTGCCAGTACGGGTAATATTTCCATTAAGGTTCAAAGTCTGGTCGTTAAGGGCGATATACCCCGCTGCGCTATGGTTGATGGCCAGGGTGCCGTTCACTGTTATCTCCCTGTTTAGGGTTAATACCGAGGCCCCTCCTGCTCCAGAAGTTAGGTTATTTAAAGCAATCACTCCTGTTCCCGAAATGTTGAATTCAACTGCTTCGATAAACTGGATTGTTCCTGCGGTAGCCGTGAACGAGCCCCCATTATTTGTAAACGAGTTGCTTCCTGCCCCACCGTAAAAGCTAATATTCCCAGCATAGGAGCATGTCTTGGCATCATCGCTGGTGAGGAGAAGATTCCTGAGCCTGATACTCCCGGCAGTTCCGCTGATAATTACACCACTGGCGGTCATTGTGAGGTCGCAGTACTGACTGGCATTGTTTTGTAGCAAAACCGTTCCGTTGTTAACCAAATTGCCCTCTAGGGTTAAGCTATGAACAACGTTGGCGTTGGTGGTTGTGTAAAGTCTTCCGTTTGCAGCAATAGTAATGTTGCCCTTAACCAAAAGCT
>CAYZSD010000105.1:0-12343 GCA_964481075.1 uncultured Rikenellaceae bacterium
CAGCCTTGTGGGTTCTCTCTACATTCTCGGTGAGCCAAGCATAGGACCTCACCCTCGCGACACACATCTACTCATACAGGTACTTACAAACCTGAGAGATTTGGGTAATACTGTGGTTGTTGTTGAACACGATGAGGAGATTATTCGCTCTGCCGATTATATAATCGACATTGGGCCCATGGCTGGAAGACTTGGAGGGGAAGTGGTGTTTCAAGGTAGCCTAAAAGAGCTAGAACATGCTACAAATAGCCTAACGGCTAAGTATTTATTAGGTCACGAGGTCATTGACGTCCCTCCGTATCGACGCAAATGGAACAACTACATTGAGGTGAAGGGTGCGCGTGAAAACAACCTTAAGAATATTGATGTTAAGTTTCCCTTGAATTGCATGGTTGCTGTAACAGGTGTTAGTGGTTCGGGTAAATCGACACTGGTTAAAAGTATCCTTTACTCCGCTCTATCAAAGAAGATTGCAGGAACGGGAGAAAAGCCCGGAGAGCATGATTCAATTAGCGGCGATATACATGTTATAAAAGGTGTGGAGATGATTGACCAAAACCCGATAGGTCGTTCCTCCAGATCTAATCCCGTAACTTACGTTAAAGCCTACGATGAAATTCGAAAGCTCTTCTCGGAGCAACCCTATGCTATTCGGAATGATTACAAACCTTCGCACTTCTCGTTCAACGTTGAGGGTGGACGATGTGAAGAGTGCCAGGGAGAGGGTGCTATTCGTGTTGAGATGCAATTTATGGCCGATGTGGTTCTTGTGTGCGAATCGTGTGGTGGCAAACGTTTTAAGGAGGATGTTCTAGAAGTAAGGGTAAACGATAAGAGCATCTTTGATGTTCTCGAGATGACTGTTAATCAAGCCATTGAGTTCTTTCAGGCCGAAAAATCGAAAACAAGCACTAGGATAATTACCCGTCTTAAGCCTTTGCAAGATGTTGGACTTGGCTACATAAAGCTAGGGCAATCGTCGAGCACCTTGAGTGGTGGAGAAAGTCAACGGGTAAAATTGGCTTACTTCCTTGAAAAGGAGCAAGCAGTGGAGCCACACCTGTTCATCTTCGATGAACCTACTACCGGGCTTCACTATCACGACATCAAGAAGCTGCTAAACTCTTTCGATGCTTTACTTAGTAAAGGCCATAGCCTTATTGTGATAGAGCATAATATGGAGGTAATAAAATGCTCCGACTGGATTATTGACCTAGGTCCTGATGGCGGTGAGAATGGAGGAGAAATAGTTGCTGCAGGGTTACCTGAAAGTGTTAGTGCTAAAACTAATAGCTTAACTGGTAAATATCTTAAGGAAAAACTTGGGCAACCCAAGATACAAGAAGTGGTTAATCGGCTTTAAGCCCAAACATAATTGCTACACAACCACTCGCAGGGGTTTCTGTTTCTGACTTGGGGTTATCGTGTACTTTGACTCTAATAATAAGCTGTTGAGTCGATTCAATTTTGAAATCCCAGGCAGGGGCAAAATTCTTTGAAGCGTTTGTATATAGCAACTTCCTATCTACATCAAGAATCTGAAACTCAACCCTTGCAAGTGACTCGGAGCCACATACCGCTATTCTATATTCCTGTCCTGAGTAGAAAGTTTTAAATAGTTCAGCATCCTCTCCCTCGGTGAGAATGGCAGCGTTATAGTTTCCATCGTGAATGAAGGGAGCCAGTTCAAGGCGGCATACCCTTTTTGCGAAGTTCTTACATTGGGCTAATCCACTAATTGGATTTATGGCTAAGCTTGCAAGTGCAAGAAGTATATAAAACGATAGTCTCATATCGGATACGATTTTTACATTACATATTTTGCACGAATTGAGGCAACTTTTGCCTTGAGCTCGATAAAAACTTCAGGGTTAACAGTTACCACGTTTTTGCTTCGAAGAATTGTGGTTTCTCCCTCCTGTTCAATCTTTTGAACTTCGGATACTGATATCTGTATCTTATCGAAAACTGCTTTAAGAACTTCAACGTCAGCAAGAACATCCCTAACATCGGGGTTATCTTTATACTGCTCAAGTAGATTGATTACAGTACTCATCGATAGTTTTTGGTCAATAATCCTATCAACCAGTTCATTATCGGCACTTTTCACATCTGAAACGAGAGAAGTAGCAATGTAAAGGCCTTCAATCCAACCACCAATAAGAATTATTGAACCTATGGCTACCCGGTCGTTTTCCTCAAGCACTGAGTTTGTATTGAGAAAAGTTTCTGAAATAATGTCCATAATAACCTCGCGGTTATTTACATTCTCCTCTAATCTTTGGATAATTGTATTGTCAATGGCATTAAGAATTCCAAGGCCTTCGGCCATTCTTTTAGATGCGGCCATATACCTAATAGATGCTTGAGTTTGATCGAATAGGCTTGCATAGCTGAGGTCTGTGCTATAGATACCCAAATTCAAAGCCATGCTCTTGTTAGTAGTATAACGTGATGTGTTCTCAACCGGGTTCAGAATTTCTTCGTTATAGGTGGCTCCTGAGCGTTTAAGAATCATAGCCGTTTCTAGTGGCGAGGGTAAAGAATAGAAAATTTGACGGGCAGTTTGAACACCTACCTTAGCTGCGTTCTGATTTGCAACATCAGAAATATCAACGTTAATCCTATCCTTTTGACCAGATTCTGATTTACAGCCTGCCAAAAGTAATACTAAGGCAAGTGCAGCTAACTTCGACCTGTTTAACAGTAATAGTCTGATAACCATAGATTAGCAATTTAGTAATGGTTTATTGTCAGAAACCACTTTTTTTGACTAGTAAAATTAATACTTTTTTATCAAAAAAAAACAATCCCTCTTAATATTCACGAAAGTAAGGCATTTTTTTATTTTTCAAACTATGTCGTTAGAAAAAATCAAAAAATCACATAACATTATTACTTTTGTCGCTTAAATTTTTTTAACAATGAGTGGAAGTATAAACAATGAACGTGAGAATTACGAGAAGAGGATTGTTGAACTTTTAACCAGCAGCAACGACGATGTGGTAATTTCAATGCTTTCGGAACTAAAAAACGAGGACAACCTTTTTGTAGTTGAACCAATTCTTGATATTCTGTCTGCCGAACGCTCCAATATGTTAAAGAGAGCAATTGTAGAGTTTGCTTCGGAAATAAAGAATCCCAAAGCCGTTGATTCTTTAAGCAATTACCTCACAAATTGGTTTACAAAACGACGTGTTGTTGATGTTTGTACCATTTGCTGGCAGTGCCGTTTGGACTTTTCATCTAAACTACCTGTCTTCTTTGACATTCTCATTCGGGGGGATTATCAGACAGCCTTCGAGGCTTTTACGGTTATTGAAAATTCATTATGTAACCTAACAACCCTTCAACTCCAAGAGTTTATTCAGCTGGTAAAAGGGGGTATAGCAAAATCGGATAGGGATAAGCAACTACTGCTGCTAGAGATGATTAGCGTTCTAGAAAAAGCAAAAAGGGAGATTCTTTAGTTCTCCCTATATAATGCTTTTCCAATCAAACCTTTATTCGTGGCTTGAGAAGTACTTCATAAACTGACTGCGCTCGTAAACATCTGGATTTCCGATTTTTCCATAGTTCATAAGTCCTCTGAACTCATCAAGGGTTTTATAGCCTTTATTTTTCATCCACTGTTCAATAAAAGCTATTATACCGTTAAGATACTCGTGACCATTCTTATAAAGCGCTGAGCAAACCTGCACGGTAGAAGCACCAGCAAGAATCATTTTTACAGCAGCCTCACCGGAGTGAACACCTGTTGAAGCCGAAATATTGATGTTGGGAACAATGTGATTGGTTATAGCAACCCATCGAAGTGTATCGCGAATATCGGCAGGATTACTAAATACCTCAGCAGAAACAACTTTCAGATTCTCGATATCCAAATCGGGGGCAAAAAAACGGTTAAAAAGAACAACACCCTTGACGTTTCTGAACCAAAGCTGCTCTACAATCCGAAGAGGATTGGTGAAATGATCGCCTAGCTTGAATGTAACAGGGATTGAAACCACTTCCTTAAGCTTCTCGGCAAGAGCAAAGTAAACTGCCTCATAATCTTCCGATTTCTTTTGGCTGTTGGTTGGCAAAACGAAAACATTGACCTCGAGTGCATCGGCCCCGGCACTCTGAATTTCGGCAGCAAAATCAACCCATTTGGAAGCAGATATGCAATTTATGCTGGCAATAACAGGAATTGCTACCGATTTCTTTGCAGAGGCTATCAGGGCTAAATACTTCTCAACATTATTGCTGGTTACATAAGCTTTCAGGTAGTCTTCAGCCTCAGGGTAATCGCTGTGCACTGCCAGCGAGCCCGCTTCGTGAAGGATTTGCTCCTCGAAAAGCGACTTTAAAACAACTGCACCAGCACCATTTGCTTCGAGCTTCTTGATAGACTCAAGATTAGAGGTTAACCCAGAACTACTTACAATGATTGGATTCCTAAGGTTAAGACCCAGATAGGATGTTTGAAGGTTTGCCATGAGATTGCTATTTGATTGAATTTTCGCTTCGAAAAGTAACAAATTTTTCAGTTCGAAGTATATATTCTTTCTCCAAAAATATTACTTCCTATTCGAATCATTGTACTTCCTTCCTCTATGGCTATACCGTAATCGGCTGACATACCCATAGATAGGACCAAAAAATGAGAAAAATTGGGGAATGATTTTTCCTTTAGTTGGTCGAATTCTTTTTTGAGATTTCTGAATTCTTTTCGTACTTGATGAGTATCGTTGGTAAAAGTTGCCATCCCCATTAAACCAACTATCCTTACATTGGCAAGAGCCTTGAAGTCAATTGAATTGACAAGATCGTTGAGTTCCTCACTAGAGAGACCAAACTTGGTTTCTTCCTCGGCGATATGAATTTGTAAAAGACAATCGATTATTCTATCATTCTTCAATGCTTGCTTATCAATTTCCTTCAACAGTTTGAAGCTATCAACCGAATGAATCAATTTTACAAATGGTGCAATATATTTAACCTTATTCGTTTGAAGGTGTCCAACCAAGTGCCATTCAATGTCCTTTGGTAGTTCTTCATACTTTGCCACCATCTCCTGCACCTTATTTTCGCCAAAAATGCGATGACCAGCATTATAGGCTTCCATGATTACAGCATTAGGCTGAGTTTTAGAAATAGCAACCAGTGTTACATGCTTAGGGATTTCCTGATTTATTCCTATCAAGTTTTTTTCAACACTCATAGTATTACTAATTTCTAATTAATTGATGTTGTTTTAATTACTACTTATTCTACGAATAATGCTAAGCCTCGATTAATGACTATCAATCCCCATTCTCATAAGAAAAAGATGCTGAAGAGTTTTTGTTATTTCGGTCATATACTCGTTAACGGCTTTTACGCTTCCTGGGAGGGTGTAAACAAATGTATTACCCATTAGGCCTGAAACGCCACGACTTAGAAGGGCATTGGGCTTCTCAGCACCATATTTCATTCGAATCAACTCCATAATTCCAGGTATCTCTTTGTCTAGGTACTCCTTAACAACCTCGGGGGTAATATCGCGAACACCAATACCAGTTCCACCAGTTGTTATCAAAAGATCATAGTTTAAATCTTTTGCCTTCTGCAAATTACCACGAAGCACCCTTTCGTCATCGGGGATAACCATGCTTTCAACAGTATGCTGCCAGCCAATTGATTGAAAGAATTGATCTACTAGTCCTACCACAGCAGGGCCGCTTCTATCCTCATAAATACCCTTGTGGGCTCTATCGCTAAGCGTTATAATGAGAACTTTATATATTTTTGGGAAGTATTCAAGGGTTTCACCTTGTTCAAGGGTTCCTTCCTTGATAACTCTTGTGAAAATGCCTTCCTTAGGCATTACGCAGTTACCTACTTCCCTGAAAATTGCACAGCTATCGCCATGACATGCTTTACCAATTTGTGTTACTTCAAGCTCGATACTTTCTCCAACGAAGCGATCTCCAGGCTTGGTGGTTACCAATTCTAATCCTTCAGTGGTAATATTCTCGGCAAATTCACCAAACCTTAGCTCGCGGCCTGCCTGTTTTGAGAATCGGTCGAAGCTCTCCTTTCCCAAAATGCTTACCTGTCTATGCCAAAACCCTGCATGAGCATCATCGACTACACCCATCTCATTAAGTGTAATTCTACTTACTGGTAATTTAACGGTACCTTTTTCTGCTGAAATATTTACTGAAAGAACCTTAATTTTATGCATATCAATTTGTTATCAAATGGTTCAAAAAATGAAATTGTTAAGATATTTTAAGTTAAATGTCTCTCTTAGTTTTATCAATAAGAACTATGTCTTTAATAACCATACTCTTATCTACAGCTTTACACATATCGTAAATTGTTAGCAAAGCAACTGAAACAGCAGTTAATGCCTCCATCTCAACACCAGTTTTTCCCACACACTTCACTGTAGAATAAACATCAACCCCTTCATTAGCTATTTGGGTCTTTACTTCAACTTTTGTTATGATTAGTGGATGACAAAGAGGGATTAAGTCTGAAGTACGCTTTGCTGCCTGAATACCAGCAATTTCGGCAATGGTTAAAACATCACCTTTTTTTATGGTATTCTCATCGATCAGCTTAAGTGTCTCTGGTTGCAGGACAATCGTACCCTTTGCACTTGCTTCCCGAAACTGATCGGGTTTAGCACCAACATCAACCATATTTGCTTTACCCTGATCGTCGGTATGTGAAAAAGAATGTTTCATATTAAACTTATCGGTAAAAATTATGATATTATTACACTAACAATTATTTACCCCCCTACATTGTAGAATTCACCAAGAGTACTTACTGAACCACATCGGGGTTTGGCATCAATTGCCCTTTCCAAAGCTAGCTTCGGACCGAGTTCTCGTACACTAAATCCAATGTCGTTGAAGAGACAGGGTTTTACTATCCCATTAGGTGTCAAACGAATCCTATTACAACTTGCGCAGTTTCCTCCATCTCCTCCCTCTACTACACCATGAATGCCATTGTCCAAATCCATGAGCGGAATAAAGCGAACTTCAAGGGCGTTTGCAACAGCAAACCTTTTAACGGTTATTGCATTGGGTTCTTGCGATGATTTATTGACAACGCAATTCAACTTAATTGGTTTGAAACCTATAGCTTTAGCTAACAGGATACCATCGATTACATCACGTAAATTACCACCCCGAGAAATCGCAAAGAACTCCGCTTCATCAAGAGTGTCCATGCTGATATTTATTCTTTTTATTCCCGCCTTGAATAAGGGCTCGGCATATTGCTTAAGAAGGATTCCGTTTGTAGTCATTGAAAAATCCGATATGCCATCGATACCAGCAATTAACTTAACCAAATCGACAATTCCTTTTCGAACAAGGGGTTCCCCTCCAGTGATTCTTACCTTTTTGACACCCATGCCTACAGCAGTTCGAGTGAATTCAACGATTTCATCGAATGTAAGTATCTCGCTATGTTTCAAAAGCGATACTCCCTCGGCTGGCATACAGTAGGTGCAGCGAAGATTACATCGGTCGGTAACCGAAATTCTAAGGTAATTGATATATCTATTGTATTGGTCGTACATCTACAATCTCTCCTTTTCTTAAAAGACTCAAACCTTTTGGCATCAGAATTACAACATTTGCCTTGTTCAAGGCATTGATATGGGCAGAACCGTGGTAACGAATTGGTTCAACTTCACCAAAATGATTGATAAATGCAGGGATTAGGGCTAATCGCTCAACCCGACTTCGGGAATAATCGGACGCAATTGGTATCTTGATGGTATCTTTTTGGGGATTAATAACTCCCATCATCTTTTGAATTGCAGGTCGTACAAGTAGTTCAAACTGAAAAAGGGAGGATACGGGATTTCCGGGTAAACCAAATACCAGCCTATTTCCTTGAAGTCCAAACAGAGTAGGTTTTCCTGGCTGAACAGCAATGGTCTGGAAAACAATCTCAACACCCAATTCATAAAGAATTCTAGGTACGAAATCGTAATCGCCCATGGAAACACCTCCTGTGAGTACCGTTATATTACTTTGTTCTAGAGCATTAGCTATTGCGATACGAGTTATTTCTTCTTTATCCTCGATAATGCCTTTGTATATTGGAATAGCGCCAGCCAACAAAACCTGTGAATAGATTTGATGTCCATTGCTGTTTCGAATTTGCCCCGATTTTGGTTTTTGGTTGTGTTCAACAAGCTCGTCACCAGTAATAAGTATTGAAACGGTTGGCTTTTTTGCTACACAAACCTGACTAATCCCAACCGATGATAGGATGGCAATGTGCTGGGGGAAAATTTTGGATCCCTTCCAAAGAACGGTATCGCCTTCCCTAATGTCCTCAGCAAACTTAGCAATATTGGTCTTGGTTTCTTTTCCAATGAAACGTATCGAATCTTCAGCTATTTGCTTTACTTCCTCGACCATTATTACACAATCGGCTCCTTTAGGAACAGGTGCACCTGTCATAATCTTTGAACATGTATCCGAGACAACCTCCATGCTTGGAATTTGTCCTGCTGCAATTATTTCATTAACCTTCAAATCCTTAGAAAGGTCTTCACGCTTGCAAGCATACCCATCCACTGCCGATTTATCGAATGGTGGCATATTTATATCCGACTCAATGTCAACAGCCAGGATTCGTCCAATGGAATCCCAAAGTGAAACCATCTCATTATCAGATGTGATGGTAGTATTGTCTAAAACCTTTGATATTGCTGCTTCGAACGATATCATGTGAGTATATTTATTAAATTGCAAAAATCGGAATAATTACAGAAAAGCCCAAGCGAATTGCATATAATTTCATATTGACTGGTGTAATTGCAGAAAAATGTTCTTTTAAAGAGAAGAACTGCATTATTAAAATCACTATTCAAATTTTTATTAAACCTATATTTGTAGGCTGTTTTTGATTATACCAAAAGTAATATAATACACTATCATTATTCAAGCTAATAATCCTTTATAATTAAAGTTAAGATGGATATCCTTGAAAAACTACTAATTGAATTCCCTTACAAGCCTCAAATGCTTAAGAAATATGTAAAAGGGGAAAAAAATATTGGGATAATGCTATCCAATGGTTCCATAGGAGTGTGTTCGTCAACATGTCAGAAATTTCATGAGCCGATTGAAAGAATACTTGAAAAACCGAATATGAACCGCCACGAACATAGAGTAGTAATAAATGCTTGGATAAATGCGAATACAAATTATCAAATTGAGGCAGACGGTAACTCCGACATCTTTTCTGCTGTTAACTTCTCAAAGCATGAGAACATAGTAATGATTGGCTATTTTCGGTCGCTTGTTGAGAAGCTTAACTCAATAAATATTGACATTAAGGTTTTTGATCTTAACGAACAGAGCAAACCCGTTGAACCTTTGGCACAACAAATGGAGGTGGTTGGAAGTGCCAAATGTTTGATTCTTACAGCTACTTCATTTGCCAATTCTTCATATTTTGATCTATTGAGCATGGCTCCGCAAGATTGTAAAACCTATATCCTAGGGCCATCAACAATTCTTTCTGAAAGTCTTTTTGAACTCCCTACCATTGAAGGACTATTCGGGTCTCGTTTCAAACTTTTTGATGAAGAGGTAATGCAAGCCATAACTCGAGATGGTGGAACACGTTCGTTTTTGGGAAGAATGGAAAAGATTTTTATACTAAAAAGACATCCTACAATACAAGCTATATTGTAGGATGTCTTTACTTAAACACTCCGATTTTTCTACTTCTTATTTGGTAATTCCAAGCCGTAGCCCATTTTCTTATCTATATATTTTAGGTAGAAGCTGAGGATAAAAGCAAGTAGTCCAAATCCAGCAAAAATCAACTCAGGAACGGTATAGTTATACTTAACCCCCTCAACACCTGCTAAAATCTGATCGGATACACCGGGATTTGAGGCTGATAACGCCCATCCAATTAGAATGGGTACTCCAAGCAATCCCATGTTTTGAATCCAAAATGTTAGGCCGTATGCTGAACCCAGGTAACGATCCTCAACTACTTTAGGGAGAGAAGGCCACATGGAAGCTGGCACTAACGAGAAGGCAACACCCAGAATTACAATGGTTAAAAGAGCAATGGTGACATTAAAAACCTCCGATGGAACCAAGGCAAAGATTAAATGTGAAATGGTAAGTAGTATTGCCCCATACATCATCAAGCTAGCACCATATCCACGTTTATCGAGGAAAAAACCGATGAATGGCGTAAGAATCATTGCTCCGATTGGGAAGTATGAAACATACTGGGCTGCTGTCTTAATGTCAACATCAAGCTTTGAGGCAAGCATATCTGTGGCAAACTTCTGGAAGGGAAATATTGCTGAATAGAAAAGAACACATAAACCAGCAATAGCAAGGAATCCAGGATTGGTTAGGATTACCCATATATCAGACAGTTTAAACTCATCGCTCCCATCGCTTGCGGCTTCAACGTTTTTCTCTTTATCATACGCTTTATCCATAAAGGTATAAACGAAGAATGTTAAAAAACCTATGCAAAGGAATGCTAATCCCCAAAAAACGGAGTTAGACACGCCGCCTTTCTCTGCAAAAATTGGACTTAGCTGAAAAACTGCAAATACACCTAAACGTGCAAGAGCCATTTCAAGACCCATAGCAAGAGCCATTTCCTTACCTCTAAACCATTTAACAATAGTTTTTGAAACTGTTATACCTGCCATTTCTACACCAATGCCAAAAATTGCAAAACCAAGAAATGCTAATTTAGCTGAAGCGGGTATAGAAACAATAAAGGAATCGAGCCATGCAGCCATACCTGTTGAAGCAAAACCCTCGGTAAGTGCATAGTATTTTAAGCCTCCGCCAATTACCATGGTAAGCCCTGCTGTAATCATCGTGAAACGAATACCCATTTTGTCGAGGATTATTCCAGAAAGAATTAAGAATCCCGCAAATACGTTCAGGAAAAACTCTGAACCACCGAGCATCCCGAATACTTCAGGCGTCCACTTGTAGTTAGTCTCCAGCAATTTCTGCAATGGTGCAGCGACATCAACAAAGAAGTAGGCAAAGAACATGGTTAGCGAAATTAGTATCAAAGCAATCCAACGTGCCGATTTAGATTCGCTCAGTAGGGTCTTAACAGTGTTTGTCATTGTACTATTTTTAGGTTTTTGTAAAATGAATACTAGTATTTGATTATAACACAAGGACAGCAAAAGTATTCAATCAATTCTATTTTGAATGGATTTTTGAAGAAAAAAATTAACAAAAAAAATTGTTTTTGTTAACACGAAAGAAAAATCCCAACTGGGTCGACTCCAATTGGGATTCAAAAAATATCAACCGAATATCTTCACCTTAATCTATCTAAGCTCCTAACCAAAGCTTCATCCCTAGCAATAGCTCGTAGGGCTAAGAAAACAAGAATTGCCGAAATTAATGGAAATATAAATACAAGCGAAAATGAAAGGGAGGCCCCAATATAATCTTGAGCAATCTTTGCATAGTAGTATGTAAGACCTTGAAGCCCTAGTAAAAGAATGGCATTACCGACACAAAGCCTGATTTGAAGTACCCTTTTCTTGAAGTAGAAGATAGTAACGAATGAAAGAATCAAACATAAAACATGTAAAATCAATAAAGGAACCATTGAAAACTCTTTAAACTTAGTGCTTGTTGTTTCAAATAATCCTTTCAGATAAAGGGAAAACAATACTTGATCGGTCAATCGGATGTATTCGGCAAAAGGGAAAACAAACATAAATACTAGTAGAATAACGGCAATAACAAGGAAAACGGTTTGAATTCTTTGTATCATGGTAAATACTATTATATATAAAAACTCTAGTTGCCTCCTAAAATAAGGGGTAAACCATCTTTTCCACTCCCTACTACAACAACCTTTGAGTTTGGAGACTTAGCAAGATCAGTAGTAGCCTCAATTCCACGCATTTTCAACAAGTTGTTTGTTAAGCTACTATTTATGATGTGGTTTGCCCTTGCCTCTCCTTCAGCAGCAATCCTCCTTCGTTCTGCTTCGCTACGTTCTTTCTCAAGTTTAAATTGGTATGCTAAGGCTTCCTGTTCCTGGGTTAGCTTATTCTCAATGGCTTGCTGAATTTGTGCAGGTAAACTTATGCTGCGAATTAAGAGAGCCCTCATATCAATAAAGTTTTCACCAAGAATCTTATTTGTTTCTGCAATTATTGTTTGCTCCACCTCTGAGCGCTTGGTCGAGTATATCTCTTCTGCTGTATATCTCCCAGCAACTTGTCGAACCGAAGACCTAACCTCTGGAACTACTAGTTGGGTGATATAAAACTTTCCAAAAACCTCATGCAAAGATCCTATCTGGTTGTAAATTG
>CAYZSD010000106.1:0-12261 GCA_964481075.1 uncultured Rikenellaceae bacterium
CCAAGCTTTCTGAATTTCT
This sequence comes from uncultured Rikenellaceae bacterium, assembly GCA_964481075.1. Taxonomy (GTDB): domain Bacteria; phylum Bacteroidota; class Bacteroidia; order Bacteroidales; family Tenuifilaceae; genus MWFE01. The sequence continues at coordinate 20 of CAYZSD010000106.1, forward strand.
AATACTTCTTGTTCAGTAATAGTGCTTTGCATTGTTGTTTGGGTAATAGCAATATTACTTTTCTGTGTGTTCTGTTTGCATGCAGAAACACCAAATGAGAGAATTGCAACAAATAGTACTTTAATTAAAGTTGCATTCATTTCCATTCTAAAATTTGTCATTTTCATATCATTATTAAGATTTATTCCTACTCTTTAAAGGATTTTCGGTACCTCCTATTATTTCTTATGATGAAACTAACCCTAAATCTAACATCAGATACCAATCAAAGGTGCAAAAAAATACTTTTAGTACCCGCCATTTATAGTTGGAATTTTCACTACCGAAAGGAATAGCCCCAACTGCCTAATGGCATGAACAAAAGCATTGTACTCAACTGGTTTGGTAATGTAATTGCTACAACCTAATGTATGGCATTTTTCCACTTCACGAGGGTCGTCAGTTGTGGTAATCATAACAACAGGAATTTTTTTCAACTCGGGATCTCCCTTTATTTGTCTAAGAACCTCAACGCCGTTGAGTTTAGGCATACGGATGTCGAGGAGAAGGATATATGAACCGCTTGGCAGGCTTTGCGAGCCTTTACCATTCTGAAACAAGAAGTCGATAACTTCCTGACCGTCCTTGAAATGAATAATCTGATTGACAATCCCTGCTCTTGATAGGTTTTTTCTAATAAGACCAGCGTGGCCTTCATCGTCCTCGGCAATAAGAATTATAACTTCATGGTGCATCATTGTTCCTCCTGATTTTTTGTTATTTTATTGTAGCAAAAGGTAAACTTACAAAAAATTTGCTTCCAATGCCAGTACTCGATTCAACTTTTATTTCACCATCGAGTCTGCTAAGAATTTGACGAACTATTGTTAATCCAAGCCCTTCACCATCATTATGTTTTGGGTTTAACCTATGAAACAATTCAAATATGTTTTCTAGGTGATTTTGTGCTATGCCAATTCCGTTGTCCTCAATAGTATAAACCGATTTTCCATACTCCACCTTTCCCGATATTTTTATTTTACATACCTTTTTCGGGTCGCAATACTTTATGGCATTATCAATAAGGTTTGAAAAAACCTGTGTAATTTGCACTGCATCACCCTTACAGTTTGGTAAATCATATACATTTATTTCAACACCCTTTTCTTTAAGCTGAAATTCGAAAGAAGAGCATGCTTGATTTATAAGAGTATTCATGTCGAGAGTACCAATACTAAGGGCAGCTCTTCCTGAGCGCGAAAGTTTAAGGAGGCCTTTAAGAAGGGCATCCATTTGCCTTGTGCTTGCACGAATATGGCCTAAGGCTTCAAGCATTTCAGGCACTTCATGGCACAATGTATTCTCATACTCATCAATTGTTACATTCTCCTTTGCAAGGGCTGTTTTAATGGCATTAAGCGAAAACTCAAGCTCGCGGCTATAACCATCAACGTTTACCAGAGGCGAACGCAGATCGTGTGATGCTACGTAAACAATTTGTTCCAGCTCTTTGTTTTTTGCTGCAATAATTTGCTGAATCTGCTTTATTGGAGTAACATCAGTTGTTACTGTTGCAAACTTATTCTTTCCGGGCGATACAACCGAAATGGAGAAGTGTTTATCCATTGGGGTGTAGTAGGTTTCGAAGAGGAAAGGTACTCCTGTAATTGCCACATCGATGAATTCTTTTAAGTAAGGTGGATCGGGCTGCTGATATACTTCGGTGCCCAACCTTCCAACGGCCTCTACCTTACTAATACCGGTGCTTTTAGTGTAAGCTTCGTTGCAGTCGGTTATGCGATAATCGATAGGGTTGCCATTTTTGTCGAACACCAGCTCGTGTAGTACAACCAATTCGGTCATTGAGGCGAAAAGAGCCGACAGTTTTGCCTCAGAATCTCTTAATGCTTCCTCTGCTTTTTTGCGGTCGGTGATGTCCTGCATCACTAGTAACCCAGCAATAAGATTTCCTTGACCATCTCGAATGGGAGCACCGCTGGCTAGTTCCCATTTTAGTCTACCATCTGCAAGCTTTATTTGTAGTTCGAGATTCTTGGTTTCAAGCCCTTGAAGAGCCCGGGGCATAGGCAAAGAATTCAACTGTTCTTCGATGCTCCATTCTGAACCATCTGCTTTTAGCTCTTTCCATGTTATAGGTATCTCGGTAAGGCTTTTCATGCGGTAATTGTTTACATCGATTCCAAGGAAGTCAGCAGCAGCGCTGTTGATATAGCGGAATACCATATCGGGAACGGTTGCCATTGCCAAGGGTACAGGTGATTGCTCAAAAGCGGCATCCAGCAAGGTGCGTGTTTTTATAAGCTCCTCCTCTGCATTCTTGCGTTCAGTTATATCGATGTGAGTACCAACGGTGAGATTAGTTAGATTCCCTTGCTTGTCGCGCAGAGTTTGCCCTCGCGACCATATCCAAACCCATGTGCCACTGGCGTGTTGCATCCTAAAGTAGCTTTCGTACATCCCAACTGATCCGCCATCGAGATAATCTTTGAATTTTTTGGAAGCAATTTCTCTGTCTTCGGAATGAAGTAAATTAATCCAGGTTTCTTCAAGGTTCGGTTTTTCTTCCACAGAAAAGGATTCTGGGTTGTATCCTAGCATTGTAAAATATTCTGGGCTACACCAAAGGTAATTCAACTTCGAATTAAACTCCCATGCGCCAGTATTTGAAACCCGAATAATGGACTTAAACCTCTCCTTGCTTTCAAGTAGAGCATCTTCTTGATGCTTTCGCTTGGTGATATCCTGAACAATCCCCACCGATCGAACAACTCTTCCCTCTATGTTTTTATAATGCAAACATTTCTCATAAACATAACGCACCTCATTTGTGCCTTTCTGAATAATCCTGTGCTCAATTTCGTAATTATCTTTCCCTTCTCTTAATGAGTTGACATAAACGCTGTCCACTTTTTCACGGTCATCGGGATGAATAAGGCTCAAAAAAACTTCGTAGCTCGGTTCAAATTCGTTGGGTGTAAACCCAAAGATTCGATAAACCTGATCCGACCATATAAGCTGATTTGTGCTTAGCACAAACATCCAACTCCCGAGTTGTGCAATTTCCTCGGTTTTTGATAGCAAGTTCTGGCTTTGCTGAAGTTGTTCCTGAATCTGTTTTCTTACTTCAAGCTCATCGTTTAGTAACTCCTCACTTCTTTTACGATCCGATATATCAACAAAATCAACTGCTATCTCATTCTTCTTGGTTTGAAATACATCAACGCTATAGTAGCCATTAATTCGGTGATCGCTGTAAGGTATTTCAAAGGAGTAGCTGCTAATTTCGCCTCGGGCAACTTTTCTGTAATTTTCAGGAATTTGTGTTTGCGCTAAGTTTGGAAATGCCTCTTCAATGGTTTTTCCAATTAGCTCCTGATGCGATATTCCAATTATTCTGTCGGCCGAGGGATTTGCTCCAACTAGCACCAACCGGTTTTCTTCTTCGAGACGATAGAAGTACATTGCTGTAGGCGAAGAGTTAACAATTCTGCTGAATCGATCCTCTACATCTTTGGCCTGCAGCTTTATTTTATTGATTTCAACATCTTCGCATGTTGCCAGCAGGGCTTTCAGCCTTTCAACTTCAACTTCAAGCTCCTCGTAGGTTGGTTTTTTGGTAGCCATTTTTTCAGTTGTTAATTTGTATTGCTATAACTTTTGGAAGTTTAATGGTGAATGTACTTCCTTTGCCTTCCTTGCTTTCTACAACAATTGTTCCTCCATGTTTTTCAACAAAATCCCTACATATCATCAAGCCAAGCCCCGAACCATGCTCTTTTGCTGTCCCTATTGTAGAAACTATGCTATCAATTCTAAAAAGGTTATCCATAGACTCTTTACTCATACCAATACCATTATCAACCACACTAACTTCGATGAATTGTTCCATTTCAGCAGCAAAAATGTTTACCTTACCATTTGGCAAAGTGAATTTTATGGAGTTCGAAATAAGGTTTCTTAGAACTGCCGAAATCATATCCCTATCGGCATAAACCATTACAGTACCGGTTTTTAGGTGGTATAAGGTTATTCTTTTGCTCTTGGCTACTATGGATAATGTATCAATGGTTTCGTTGATCAGTGTGTTAATCGAAAAATTTGTTGGTTCAAAACTTAGCTTTCCAGCCTGCGATTTAGACCAGGTAAGCAGCTTGTCGAGTAGATTGAACGATGCTAAAGAAGCTCCCTTAATGCTTTCAAGGAATTTAATCTTTTTGGAATCATCAAATTGATGAAAGTTTTCGTAAAGCATTTCTGAATTCAACATCAATGCACTTATTGGGTTACGCAAATCGTGGGAAAGAATTTGGAGGAACTTATCTTTGCTTGCATTAAGATCTTCCAACTCCTTTTTCTGCTTGTGGATTATTAGTTCGTTTTGTTTCTGCTTTGTAATATCGCGACTAATTGAAAGTACTGATGAAATAAAACCTTCTTCGTTTCTCTCGGGGGTAAGTCGCCAATTAAAAGTGATATAGCCGTTTTTACCTTCAAAAGTAAACTCTGTTTCAAATTCCGAACCCGTTTCGAAAACTCGAGTAATAGAATTTTCCCACATCTTACACATGTTATCGGGGAAACCAAGTTCGCAATGAGTTTTTCCTATAAAATGAGTGGCTTCAACATCAACAACCTGATTCACATTTTCAGATACAAAAAGATGCCGACCATCTCGATCGAATCGCATTACAATATCGGGTAGTCCTTTTACCAGGGATCTATGTAGTCTTTCGCTATCGTGTAGTTTTTGCTCAGTCTGTTTTTGCAGAGTTAAATCCCTAAACTCAACCGTTCTTACAGTTTTTCCTTTGTATGGGATATTTCTGGCTTCAAGCCGCATTGGAAACTCTTCGCCATTTTTCTTTCGTCCAAAGGCTTCGTAAGGTTTTTCGTAACCTGTGGCAATCTTATTTCGAACATAGTCTCTTGATTCAACAGCAATAAGTTGCAAACCATCCATCCCGATGAGTTCATCCATGGTGTAACCCATCATCTCGCTTAATCCTTGATTACAATCAAGTATAATCCCCTTATCGTGAATGGCAATACCACCAAACGATGCGTTGTGCAATGCCTTAAACCTCATTTCGCTCTCTTCGGTACGCTGTTTTTCAACTAATATTTCAAGCTCTGCTTTCTTTCGTTCCGTAATATCCTGATTTACCCCATAAGTTTTTATTGTATTGCCCTCGTTGTCTTTTACTATCGAGAATCGAACAGCAATATACCCTTCGGTTCCATCGGCATATAGCATTCGGTGTTCCACGTATGCTTCCATATTTGGATCCTTCGATTCAATCGCTCTTTTTGTTTCTTCGGCTACCATAAATGCATCATAGGGATGTACAAACCGATTAGCATATTCCTCAATCGACATTTTATACCCACCTATCTCCTGTGCTGTTGTACCGAAAATTGCATAAAAACTATCGGAGAATGTGAATATTCCACTTTTTACATCTAACTCCCAATGCCCCATCTTTCCCATTTTTAGGGCTGTTGAAAGTTTTTGTTCCTTTTGGCGTAACTCTTCTTCAATCTTTTTTATTCTTGTTATGTCTCTGCTAATTCCCTGAATACCAATTAGTGTATTGTTTTCGTTTCGTATATATGAAAGGCTTAGCTCCAAAATGGCAATTGACCCATCAGCCTTGAAGTGTTGGGTTTCAAGGCGAAGTACCCTGTTCTTGTCAGTACATTTGATGTTTTCGTTATTTAATTCGGCTTCCAATAGGTTTTTAAATATCTCAATTTGATGAAGAGGATTCTTTTCTTCCATTGTTAGTTTGTAATACTCTTTTTCTCTAAATCCGAGTATTTGTTTTACAGATGGGCTAATGTAGGTTATGTTAAAATCGAAGTCCATGGTCCAAATAATATCGGTAGCATTTTCGGCCAAACTTCTGAATTTTTCTTCGCTCTGCTTTAGCGATGATTCAGTTATGCTGTTTCGAATCGACACAGCCAGAATATTTGAAAACGACTCAAGGAGATCAGTGGAAGGCAAATCTTGATTTTTAAGGAAAGCCAATGTGGTTTCGCCATATAGTTCGCCTTTATGTATCTGGGGAATTGAGTACAACGTATCAAAGCCTACAACATTTTTAAGTGCCTTGCTAACCGATTCGGGAACAGCACCTCCTGAGAGTTCATGAAGTGAGTCGGATTGTAATAGCTTTGTTTCAACAAGCTTTTTATGAAGAGAATCGCTTACCCTATACTCCTTAGAAAATATTTTCTCTCCACCTATGCTTTTAATTGTGTTTATTAAGATGCTTTCACTTTCAATGTGATTAACTGAAGTTGTTTTATTTTCACGATTATAGGTGGCAAAATGTGCATAAATAGCACCCGTATGCTTTCTGATTAGGGGCAATGCAATATCCTCTATGATATTCTTTTCATTTGAATCGGCAAGTTGATATGATAGGCTGGCCAAAAACTCATTATCCTTACTTTTTTGAATATGAGCTTGCTCGTATTTTTTTATTTTCCTCTCATTTTCAGTGCTTTGAATAACTCTTTCAATAACCTTAGGGAGAGTTTCTAAAAACTCGGAATCTTTTACTATATAGTCGGCTGCCCCAAGTTTCATTAGTTTAGCTGCTAATCGCTCGTCTCCGCTTCCTGTCATAAAAATAAAGGGGATACCCATTTTTTCTTTTAAAATGTATTCTGCAACATCACGTCCAGTCATATCGGGTAAAATATGGTCGAGAAGCACTAAAACATCTCTTTTCTTTGATATATAGTTTATTGCTTCGGCTCCTAAGGAAAATCCGACTGTACCATAACCCTGTTTTGCCAACTTATCAACTAATAAATCTTTTAGGCTCACAGAATCTTCAACAACAATTATTTCATTTATAACTCTTTGCATCTCGTATGTTTTCAAAAATGTTATGTCTTTGTTTTAATGTCTCGTGTAAATATGTTAGTACACCTTCAACCCTCTAAAACAATTTTAAAACTATTTTACTCTCTCTTAGTGTATTGTCCTACCATATTAAGCAGTTGGACAGATGGAATGGGCTTCGTAATAAAATCGTCAAAAACTTTTCTACAGTTTGAATGTCTGAATTATTAAAGCCGGTGGCTATTTCGTTTTTAAATATCTCGTAATCTGTTTTTCCGTAAATGCTTTCTCGAGGCATGCCCAGAAAATCGCTATATGCTTTGTTTACAACAATGTATCTGAATTTCTCATCCTTCAGAAATATGAAATCGGATGTACTATCAATAAAAGTATTATAGCGCTGTTCACTTTCAACAAGGTTGTTTTGGATTTTCTTAATCTCTTTTCCTATTTCTATGTTCCGATTAACCTTTTCAATTACTCTGGGTAATGTGTCGAGAAGATCATTGTCCTTTATTAGATAGTCGGAAGCTCCAAGTTTCATAATCTCTACCGCCAATTTTTCATCACCTTGACCAGTCATTATGATGAATGGGACTTCAATGTTCTTCTCACGAAGTCTATGTATAACATCCCGACCTGTCATGTCGGGAAGGTTGTGATCTAGCAGAAGGAGCAAATCGTTGTTTTGTTCAATAATTTCAATGGCATCTAATCCTTTAGTAGCCATTAATGCTTCGTAGCCCAACCGCTTTAAAATCTTTTGGATAAGTGTAATTAAACTTTCATTGTCTTCAACTACAAGAACCTTTGCGGTGGGGATACTCATTGGATTATCGTAGGTATCAATCATCCGAACAAAAATTTAATGTTCTTACTCTTTATGGCTTCAAAAATATCTGCATTGTTTTCTCATGAATACTCAAACTATTTAAATATCACTCCACAAATCTAACCTAGCATTACAAAGAAAACAAGAGTGTTTTTACCTGTTTTGAGGTATTGGTGTTATTTGCAAAATTACAACTTTCGTAGTGCTATTATATTGTTGATTAACAATGAATAGAAGCGTAATACAGGGGTGGAAACACTAAACTCAACCCTTTTTTGCATCAAAAATTATAGAGGGTTTTTACTTAATATTAAGTTATAGAGGGAAAATATATTTTTCAGGTTTTGAGTTGAAATGGAATTTTCCCAAAAAATACTTACGATTTTTTAAAATTATTTGGTTTTCAATAATCTGGGAGAGTTTTCGCTTAACAATCTGATACCAATCATAGTTATATCGTCCCGTTGAATAGCATCCCTCATGTGATTCTCGAATGTATTCAAGATTATGCCACCCAGCTGCTCCATGGGTCTTTTGACATTAGCCATGATAAGCGACTCAAGCCTAGGGCTTGTGAATTTTTTCCCCAATTCGTTGTTCTGATCTGTAATGCCATCAGTAAAGAGGAAGAGGGAGTCACCCGCTTTTAAAGGAATAGTATGATTTGTGAATTCGGTGTCAATATCGGGCATTAACCCTCCGATATACTTACGATTCCCTTTGATGGTAACCAAACTTCTTGTGTCCTTTTGGTAGTATGTTAGTCCTCTGTTTGCGCCAGCAAATGTGGCTGTGTACTGCCCCTGGGAAAGCTTTTCGATGGCACACAAGCTGATATCCATCCCATCGAAATTGTCGGAAGAATCTTGATGAAGGACTAGCTTAAGCATCATATTGAGCTCGTTTAATATGCTAGCTGGATTATGGATTCCTCTTTCATTCACAATTTCGCTGAGCATCCGGCTACCAATCATGCTCATGAATGCGCCTGGCACACCGTGCCCGGTACAATCAACTACCGCTATGATGTTCTTTTCAGGCTCGTTATTTCTTATCGGGATATGTGCGAACCAATAAAAATCGCCTGATACCACGTCCTTTGGCTTGAAAATTATGAAATTCTCAAAGTAAAGATCTAATGCATTCTTCTCAGGAAGAATTGCTTGCTGTATAGTTTTAGCGTACTGAAGGCTGTCCTTCGTAAGCTTACTTTTATGCTCTAGCTCATCGCGCTGCGAAAGGATTTCCTCTTTCTGTTGAAGAAGTTCTTCATTCTTTTCAAGAATATCCTTCTGCTGCTTTAGTATTTCCTTTGTACGTTCTTCAACCATTTTTTGTAGCCGAAGGTTCGAAGATCTTAGCATGCTGGTTTTAATAGCAACAAAACCATAGATAAGCAGTACTAATACTAAAACGTAAGCAAGATACACCATTGGATGATGATACCAAGGTCGGAGAATTACAAAGGAGAAGTTTGAAACCGGACTTTCTACTTCGTAAATACTTAGTGCTTTAACCATGAAACGGTAACTTCCGTATGGAAGATTGGTGTATTCCTTACTGCTTTTAGAAGTCCAGTTCGACCAATCCTTCTCGTAACCATCAAGTTTATAAGAGTAAAGCATTCGGCTTTCCTGTCCAAAAAAGGGTGATGAGAAGTGAAAGGTAATTGAGTTTTGAGAGTATGATAGTTCTGGTATATTTTCTTGTTGTTGAACCATTCCTGTACAATTGTAAAAACCGTCGGGACATTTCTGTGGGAATGCCCCAGCAAAAAGAGTACTTCCATCGTTTCCTACAACATTACGGATTAGTACTCGGGGAATTTTTCTTCCGGTTCGGTTTATCGACGGATCAAACCTAAATAATCCATGCGAGGCCGCAATCCACGACACACCATCATCATCGGTGCTTACATCATAAAAGATTCCCTTTGGGATTTCGTTAAGTTCTGTAGGTATCCGAATGAATGATCCTTTCGGATTAAGAACAGCACGTTCAATTCGTCGGGTGTGCATCACATCGTACGATTCAAACCACAGGCTATAGTTTGCATCTAATCCAAACAGTCGGATTCCCCTTGACCCACTTGTAAACTCTGAACCCAAACTTGAATCGGGCTCAAATTTGTTTAAAGCACGGTTATAGTACAGCAGCCCTTTTTCAGTTGAAAGCATCAACCTGTTTTCAATTAAATCGAGTCGTGTGTCCTCGTCGAGTAAAGGTTGAAAGGGTAGGTCAACGTAGGTTGTCAGGGAGTCTATTGCTAAATTTCTAGGATTCCTAATATTGGCTCGTCCGATATGCTTAAAACGAGCTGAATACCAGATGTCACCCTTATGGTCTTCTTCAATGGCATAGATTCTATCTCGTACATTTCCGAGTTTCCCAAGGTAAACCCATCGACCTTGTCGGTATTCCATCACACCAATACCTTCATATAGACCTAGATACACTATATCCTTGTGAAAACTAGAAGGTATAATCCTAAATGCGGGATCAGTTGCTTTTTCAACAAGTTTTGCCTTCCCATTGATCAATTCATAGATACCATCGCCAGTTGCTACCAAAGCAGTAGTTTTTCCATCGGACGATTTCACACTTGCAATATCCCACGAAAGATTGAGTATGCCTTCTACTCGCTCGAAGGTTTTTCCTTTCAGGATGAAAACACCCACGTTGCTACTTACGTAAAGGTTTTCTTTTACTCTTTTTACCGATTGCAAAACACCGCTTATTTCCGACGAAGCATCCCAGCTTGTTATGGGAGAGATAAGTGCAGAGTACGAGATGCCGTAGTTGAGAGCTAGCCAAATATTATCCTGATTGTCGAAGTTTACATGCCAAACAGTTTCATCCTGAATGCCATGATCTTTGTTAATGTGTTGTATGATAGTCCCTTCTGTATCCATTATCACTACCCCTTTCCGATAGGTTGCAATAGCATACCAACCGTTGGCAAGGCGTACTCCGTTATATATCCAGAAATTTTTAAAGAAGCTATCGTTTGAGGTTTGAAAAGGAGTGAGAGTTGCACTATAAACAGATTTTTTCTCATCCCCTTTTATGTTTAATTTTAATACATAGAAACCTTCTGCCTGTGTTCCAATAAGAATTTGCCCCTTTTGAAAAGGAAGCATGGTGTAAATTCTGGATTGGGCAAAGCGTTCACTCCCCGATACCAACACCATGGTGTCTCCATCCATAACCGTTAAACCTACATTTGGTTGAACAGAGTAAATGTTGCCCCAAACCCTATAGGTACGATGAAAGAATGTCTTTGGATACCAGTAATCGACCTTCTCGCCTTTAATCCTAAAAATTAGGTTGTTGGTACTAAAAAAGATGCCTTCGGGTGAACTATAAACTTGCCTAACCAGCCCTATGGGTTTTACTTCATCTGCAATCAAATGGTAGAGCGAGTAGTAAACCATTCTCCCAATGGAGTCGGCTGCAATATAACCTAGTTCATCCTGTGCACCCACCCAAACGCGTCCTGTTTCATCAACATCAAGGGTACGAGCCACAGCATCGTTTATGCTAATAGTATTCCAACCCATACCGTCGTACTCAATAACTCCATGGTTATTGGCCACATAAATAACTCCTCTATGATCTTGTACCACAGCCCAGTTCTGGAAATGACCCAGATAATCCATAGGCGCAAAGTTTTTATGAGGAAGTACTCCTCTTTCTTCAGCCCATAAAAGGTTGACTTGTAAAACTATAATAACTGCTAGTATCCATTTAGGCACCCAACCCATAAACAGCGTATTTAGGCCTACAAATTATGGATTTTTTTTTATTTTGCTTATTTACATTCAAAATATTTGTGTAAAGCCATTTTTAGCATTATTTGCATAACCTTTCAAACAAAAAAACTATTTTTACAAAAAAAACATGTGATGAATTACGGTGCTGTAAATCAGAGTCTAGTCGCATTAAGAAGCGAGCCCTTCGATAGGAGTGAGATGGTAAGCCAATTTCTTTTTGGTGAACTTTTCACTGTTCTCGAACATCATAAGGAATGGTTAAGGGTTAGTCACAGCTTAGATTCCTACGAGGGTTGGGTCGATAGAAAAGCCTGTCTTTTGATTTCAAATGAGCAGCTAGAGTGGCTTAGTATGCCCGAGATTACAACTATTGCTACAAAACTTTTCACAGCAATCAGCCTTTCAGGTAATCACCCAATCAGGCTTTGTCCTGGCTCATCGTTGTACCATTTCGACCCTCAGGAAGAAACTTTCCGCTTGGGCGACGAAACCTATAAGCTTCTCAGCAGTCCATTCGATCCAATGGAATTAGGTCATAGAGAAAAAATAATGTATCTGGCAAACCAGTTTATTAATTCTCCTTACCTTTGGGGAGGTAGATCACCGTATGGAATTGATTGTTCTGGCCTTACACAGGTGTTATTCAAAATGATTGGCTACCCGTTACCCCGCGATGCAAGCCAGCAGGTGGCTGTTGGTCAGCCTGTTAGTTTTATCGAGCAGGTTCAGCCGGGCGACTTAGCCTTTTTCGATAACGACGAAGGAGTAGTTACCCACGTTG
>CAYZSD010000107.1:0-12091 GCA_964481075.1 uncultured Rikenellaceae bacterium
GCTGCATGTTGGGGTAGTACTAAATAATGGTACCCTTTTCCTCAAAGTAAGGGAGAATGTTTACTTTCCTGTCCTTACGGCGATGGTTATATTCCTGTTTCAAAGGAACAACCCCATCCTTTCGGCTTACAGTTGCAATGGGTATATCGCCAATGGTACGGAAAGTGCTTCGGTAAGAGGAGTGCATCTTCCTAACCCTAGTTCCTCTATGAAGAAACCCATACTCATCTGAAGTTGGACCGAACATACACACCATAACCTCAGCTATATCGGAATGGCCAGCGGTATAGCTTGCGTGCATAAGGTTAAGGGCTGCATCGCTGCTGGGACGGTCGGAGCTACGCTGTGAGCCAACGAGTACGATTGGTACCGGTGAATTCTGCACCATGAAGGTTAGGGCAGCTGCCGTATGGCTAAGAGTATCAGTGCCATGACCAATCATAATTCCATCGACACCGTTCTCTATCTCCTTGCCAATGGCAATGGCAAGGGCCTTGTACTGCTCTGGGCCCATGTTCTCGCTGAACACTGCGAAAAGTTTTTCGGTGGTAAGGTTGCAGATATCGGCAAGCTCGGGAACAGCTCCGTACAGTTCACCAGGAGAAAAAGCTGGAATAACAGCCCCCGTTCTGTAGTCGAGTCGTGAAGCGATGGTTCCTCCAGTGCCAAAAAGCTTTACCTTCGGTAAGTTTGGGGTAAAAGGGAACTCCTTTTCGGGAATCTTATAAGTGGCCTTAAAGTATCCCGTTTCCTTCATCGCCGTGATGGTGAATATGTCGATACCAATATTGTAGCCTGTATCAATTTTTACCACGATATGTTTATCATCATCGTTCTCTGCTCTTGGTAGGATGGTTCCCTTGAATTCGCCACGAGTGGTATCGATGGTTACCTTTCCCCAAACACGTACATTGTACTTCTTGAGCACATCAAGGGCACGTCCCTTATATCCCTGAAAAAAATCTTCCATTATTCGATAATATTATGTATCCCAACAAGATAGACATTAAATCATTATTCATTACTCATTATTCATTTCAATCCTTTCCTCAATCTCTCGTCTTAACTCGCTTAAATCGATATTACCCAGAGCCTGCTTATGTAGCTGTCCCATAATCCATTCAATGGTATTTTCAATCGAATCATTCTTTGAAATTTTTATCTCCCTGAATTTTTCCTTTAGGTATTCGATTGGGGCAAGTAAATCCTCCTTTGTCCTTTTCTTGAAATTGAGACTGGTGAGAACAGAGCGAAAATCCATATTAGGATGCTGATAGATAACTGGGAGCATAGTTTTTGCAAGTGATTTTTCCAGTTTCTCCTCTGAGAGAAAACGGAAGAGATCAACTACTCTGTTGTAAGTGAAATCCTTATGTCTTTCAATTTGTCCTTCAACATGCTTCAAAGTATGACCAAGGAATGTACCAGCAAACCGGCCTGAAATTCCCAACTCTACTAACGCCTCAATAACTGGAACCAGGTTTCTCTTTAGGATATAAGTGAAAGTATCGTCAGGGATATTCCACTTCTTCATTTGAGCGTAGCGATCTGAAATATCAGGAGGAACCCTGAGTCGAAGTTTTTCGATGTAGTTTTCGAGTAGGGGTATGGGAGGAGAGTCAGTATCAGGATACATCCTATCGGCACCAGGAAGAACACGTTCGAAAATGGTTGCACCATCCTCGAAACTTTTTCGGGTTTCACGAGGTACTCCTTCAAATGCCATACGGCAACGTTCTTCAACCGTTTCAATAGCAGTTGGAATATCAGCTTCAGGTCCCCAAATGATTAGCTGAGCATCATCAGGTTTCGATTGAAGCAACCTTGATAATATTTCATAATCTGCTTTGCAGATAGGAGTTTCAATATCCTCGCTACTGGTCATATTAGGTTTTTCGATGCAGGCAATCACCTTTAGTCTGTCGCTAATCTCATCGTTGAACGACTTGGTTGGCTGGGTAAAATGCGAGAGTATCCCTTGAAATCCGGTTAGGTTAATTGCCACAAATTTCAACCCCATTGGAGATAAATGCAATAAACGAGCATCCAGAAATCCCAACTCCTTTGGGTTGAATTCCTTCCATGTTATACTCCATTTTTTGGGGTCTGGGATTCGCTCAAGCAAAATCTTACGAATATGAAGCAAAGCCCATTGCCTGAAAGCCTCATTATGTGATAGTTCTGGAATCCATCTGTTATGCGATACGCCTTTAATTTCTACCCTTGTACCCCCCTCGCAGCTAACATTCACATCTTCGCGGGCAGCACCCATGCCTGTTCGAACCCGCCCAGAACTCCTGTTAAGGAAACGGATATATTCAGCAGCCTCCCTAAGCTCATCTGGGGTAAGACAATGGGGGTGCGTAACAGTTTCAATAAGAGGCATTCCAAGCCTATCGGTTTTGTAAATTCGAGTATGGCCAATATCAGAAACCTCGCGGCAGGAGTCCTCCTCGATGCTAAGTTGTAAAATACCAATTTTCTTATTCTTCAATTGTATTTCACCTTCAACTCCAAGAATAGCTGTTCTCTGAAATCCTGTGGGTATGCTACCGTCAAGGTATTGTTTACGAGTGATATGAACCTCTCCCACAATGTTGAGCTTTGTGAGCAACGATATCTCAAGGGCGTACTCCAGCGCTTCCCTGTTTATGGGGAATGGCGGGGTGTCATCGATATCGTAGGTGCAGGTTGTCTCATTATTAATTCGATAAACAATATCCTTCTTGGTTTTGAATTCCATCAGAGCGGTACCATCGTACTCACCCATCTCGCTAAGGGTTGGGCGCATGTGTCGGATAAGCTCGGCATGGTAGTCGTTGTGACCATTGTATTTTCCTGCCGGGCAACGGCAGAACAGCTTCTGCTTGGTGTTAAGCTGCTGATGTACTTCAAGACCCGACTTGAAGCCAATCCGTTCGTAGTCCGATTTTTTTGCTTTCTTTCGGCTCACATAGCCGATAGCTTTCATGGTTTGCTGGTAGTTCTTTCGGGGGTCAAAGGTTGATGAAGAGGATTTTTTTGCCATCTTGTAAACTGATTAAAAAGGCTTTAACATGAAATGCAACAAAAAACGCATTACCATTTTTGCAACCCCTAAGATAACTTAGTTTCCCAATTTGACAATGGATTATTTGGATTTGTTTTGAGAGAGAAACAAAACAAAGATATTATTCGCTATATTTGTATAAACAAAACCTTCAAAGAGATGAATTACAACTTTACTGCTGAGATAATTAATGATTGTGAAATAAATTAGTATATTGGTATTGTTCATGGCTTACCAGGGGCACATTCTCAAGCTTCTACATTAGAAGAATTATATAATAATTTGCAGGAAGTAATACTATTATGCTTACAAGAAATGACTGATGAGGAGAAGAAAAATCTACCTCAATTTATTGGTGTTCAAAACATTTCTGTAGCTGTATGAGTACAAAAGTTCCTATAGTTAAGGTTACACTATTTGAAAAAATCCTTTTCTTCTTAGGTTTTGAAACTAAAAGACAAAACGGAAGCCATGTTTTCTATCGACATCCCGATGGACGTTATACAACCTTACCTCATCACGGGAATCAGGATATTGGGAGGCCATTAGTTCAACAAATACTAAGGGGGATTGAAATAACTCCTGAAAAACTTATTGAATTGATTGGTATAGTTTAATAAATAACTTGAAAAACTGTTTAAATTTTGTTTTATTGAAGTGTCATTTAAAGCTAAAAAAAAGATTTCTCACTTCGTTCGAAATGACAATGGTAATACTATTGAATATAGTGTGTGGGCGGGAAAGGGGATTGTTGGTAAGCTTAAAAATACCAACAATCCCCTTTCCCGCCCACACCCCTTACCCTTATTTTAATAAATGTCATTTCGAACCCCGTTTTTTGGGGTGAGAAATCTATTATGGCAAAGACTAAACATTTTCGGAGTAGGCTCAACTATCTATATCGCTTCCTCCACCGCCCACACGAAGGCTCTAAGCCCTTGCATCTCCGATTTCTCGTTGAGTTTTCGGAATGTCTCAAGCAATGGCTTAACCTCTGAGTCGTCAACTACTGTGAGGATTGCTGAGTTCATGGCTGGCCAGGTGTGAGTGCCCATGTGTGGCTCACCCTTGTGGCTTCCTCGCCCCTGCACATCTACCCAACGGGTAAAGCCACGGATTCCCTGATGGTCGAGGATTGCCTCAATGCGTTCGGTTAGGGCTTGGTTGAATACTACGAATACTGCTTTCATTGTACAAGGATAAAGGTTAAAGCCCCGACCCCGAAGCATCGGGGTTCGGGGCAAGGTTAAAGTTCCGAACCCCGAATTACGAAGCCTCTGAATCGGGATCGAGGCACATTTAAAGTTTAAAGTATTAAAGACTAAGTTTTTATAACAATTGAATTACAGACCACTAAGCATTTCGGTCATTCTCTTTCGCTCTTTTCTCATGCGGTTTGCTCCAAACATGGTGTAAACCACTGGTATAAGAACTAGGGTAATAATTGTTGAGAAGGCCAATCCACCAATAATTGCAATACCCATGGGTCGCCACAACTCCGAGCCTTCGCCAATACCAATAGCAAGGGGAAGCATACCCAACATGGTTGTTAAGGTGGTCATAAGCACTGGACGTAGCCTTGACCGTCCTGATACCAGAACAGCCTGTGAGATGGACAAACCCCTGTCGCGCATTAGGTTGGTAAAATCAACAAGAACGATACCATTCTTCACTACGATTCCAACAAGCATTACTGCCCCAATCATGGATATGAGGTTTAGCGTTTGGCCTGTAATCCAAAGCGATATAAATACACCTGTAAAAGCAAATGGCATGGTAAGCATTATGATGAATGGTGAACGTAAAGACTCGAACTGTGTTGCCATCACAATGTAAACAAGTATGATAACAAGAAAAAGAAGTGTTAACAAATCGGCAAACGACTCTTGCTGTTGCTCTGCATCACCACCGATATCGATACCAATCCCTGGGGGAACCTCCATTTTATCAATCTCTGCCCAAATGGCGCTTACAACATCGGTCAAAGACACTCTATAAAGCGCTGAGGTTACCTTCACTACCCTTTGACGATTCTCGCGTTGGATAAATGGCGGAGAGGTATATTCGATTACGGCACCAACGTCTTTCACCCTTAAAGCCCTGCCCTGATTATTATAGATTAGAATGTTTTCAATGGACTCAACTGACTCACGGAAAGGCTCAGCGTAACGAACAACAATATCGTACTCATCGCCATCCTCGCGGTAGCGAGAGGCTACAAATCCATTTATCCTATTCCTAACAAAGGTCGCGGCAGTTGCAGTGTTTAACCCGTAGATTGCCAACTTTTCACGGTCGAAAGAAACCTGATATTCAGGACGTGGCTCCTCTAGACTAACTTCCACATCGCGAGTACCTTTAATGGTTTTCATTCTTTCGGCGAGTTCATGTGCAAACTTGCTTGATACGTCTAAATCATAGCCAGAGAGGATTACTTCGAGAGAACTTTGCCCACCAAAGGCACCACCACCTCCTCCAGGGGTTACGGTATAGGATGCAATATCTGGGTAAATTAGTAAATCCTTTCTTATTAAGTCGCTAATAAGATAAATGTCTCTCTCTCTCTGAGTTTTAGATGATAGTCGTAGGGTAATATTTATGATATGCGTTCCATTTGTTCCAAATGCCGAGAAAATATTCCTATCATCGGCAGCTCCACTGCTAGTTGAGATAAGTTCAACTTCAGGGTACTTGCTCTGAATCAATGTTTCAATTTGACGAGCAACCTCCATCGTTTTCTCAACACGTACACCAGATGGTAACTCGACCATTATTCCAATTCTAGCATTATCCGAAGGTGGAATAAACTCAGTGCCCACTTTGGTTACAAGAAAAATACTAGAAATAAATATAGCTAAAGATGATACCAACACCACTACTCTATGTTTGATTGCCCAAGCAAGGGTTTTTTCGTAGATGTTATCAAGAGCATTCAGCATCCTTTCGGAGTTGTCGAAAATGAGCTTAGCAACACCTCTCTTCCGGGGAGGGTTTAACCTTAGCATTTGAGACGAAAGCATTGGGGTAAGCGAAAGTGCAGCAAGAGTTGAAGCGCTAACAACAAGCGTAACAATCCATCCTAACTGCTTGAACATAATACCACTTAAACCTCCAACAAGGGTTAGAGGAAAGAAAACAGCAACTACAGTAAGCGTGGTTGCAACAACTGCAAGTCCAACCTCATTGGTACCATAGATTGCCGCCTCACGGGGCGAACTCCCCTTCTCAATATGCTTAGTTATATTCTCAAGCACTACTATTGCGTCGTCAACAACCATTCCAATGGCAATGGAAAGCGATGAAAGAGAAATAATATTTATTGAATTACCTGTTGTGTAGAGGTATATAAAAGATACAATTAGCGAGACTGGAATGGTAAGAATGATGATAAATGTTGCTCTCCAGCGACCCAAGAAGAAAAGGACAATTAGCATCACAAATATACCAGCAAAAAGCACTGCCATGGTAAGGCTGTTGATAGAGTTCTGGATAAAATCGGAGGTGTTAAAGATGGTCTCTATCTTTATATCGGGAGGAAGGGTTCGCATCAGGTCCGGAAGCTGATCGAGCACATCCTTTGCCAGCTTAACAGAGTTTGCCCCCGACTGCTTCTGAATGACAATTCGTGCTGCTGGTTTACCATTGCTTCGCTCGTCCATTGTGAGCTTAGCCAGTGTGTCCTTAACCTCAGCAACATCTTTAAGCTTGATTTGACGCCCGAGATAGCTCCCAACAACAATATCCTTAAGGATATCGCTTGATGTGAATTCACCCTGAATCCTTAATGGGAAAGTTCTTGAACCCAGGTCAAGACTTCCGGCAGGTAGGTTAATATTCTCCACCCGAATGGCATTTCCAATCTGCTCAACAGTAAGGTTGTAGGCTTCAATTTTTCGTGGATCTACGTTCACCTGTATCTCCCTTTTGGGACCACCAGAAACTCCCACAGCACCAATACCATCGATTCTGTTCAATGGGTTTACAATCCTCTCGTCAAGGATTTTGTTCAGAGCCGGATAGCTCTCTTCGGCAGTAGCCGAAAGCATTAGGATAGGGATAAGGCTTGTGTTAAACTTGAAAATCACAGGTTTCTCTGTACCCTCCGGGAGATACCTTTCAATGCGGCTTATACCATCGCGAACATCATTTGTAGCCTCATCGAGATTTATGCCCCATTCAAATTCAAGAATAATGAGCGAAATATTTTCCTTTGAGGTGGAAGAAAGTTTCTTGAGATTGCTAACCGTATTCAGATTGTTCTCAAGTAAGCGTGTTACATTGGTCTCAATATCAGCAGCATTTGCCCCTGAATAAACAGTAAAAACCGTTATTATTGGGGGGTCTATTTCGGGGTATAAATCAATGGAAAGCTTGTTTAACGAGTAAAGCCCAAATATCACAACTCCGATGAAAATCAGAACGGTACTGACGGGCTTTCTTACAGCAGTGCTATATAAACTCATGCTAAGTGGTATTGAAATTTGTTTGAAAAACTAGTTTTCTCTCTCAACTAGGCTTCCATCGAGCAGCCTGGTTTGACCAGCCACAACAACCTCTTCGTTGGAGCTGAGACCGGAAAGAATCTCATAGGTATTTTTAATTCTACGACCAATAGATATAGTTCTACGAATGGCAGTATTATCCTCAACAACAAATACATACCTCTCGTTTGTGCCAGTTTGGCGAATAACAGCTAGATCGGGTACAACAACCCTTTCCATTGCGCCAAAACCAAACTTTACACGGGCAAACATACCTGGACGGATAAGCATCTGCTGGTTGGGAATCTCCACCTCAACAACAAAAGTTCTGGTTAACGCTTCAACGGTAGGATGTATAAGGTGAACGCTTCCCTTGAACTCTTTATCAGGGTAAATATCGAGATTTATTGTTGCATTCATCCCCTGTTTAACTCGTGGAAAATAGATTTCTGGGACATTTACAAGTACCTTAACGGGTTGAATTTGCATCACAGAAACTATTGCAGGCTTTCCTGTAAGGGTTGGAGTCATGGAGTACATCTCGCCATCGTTGAAGTAACGACCAGTAATAATCCCATCGATAGGTGAGCGAAGCTGGGTATTACTCGATAGATTTTGAAAGGTTGTGCGAAGCACATCGAGCTGGGTTTTTACCTGGTCAACCTGCTGCTGCGATACGCTACCCACACGCCTAAGCGTGTCGAGTCGAGCAAATTCGCGCTCAAGATTATCGAGTTGAGTCTTGGTTTGGGCAAACATTGTCTCGTCCATTTGAACCAGTAGCTGCCCCTCCTTTACCAAATCTCCAACCTCAACAAATATTTTATTGATTCGTGATGGGGTACTGGAACTTATATGGTTCTGCCTGAACGCCTCCACGTTACCAGTAAAATCAACTTCCTGCTCAACCGATTTAATCTCAACTTTCTGGGTACGCACAAGAATTTTTACTTCTTCTGCTGATTCCTGCTCTGCAGGTTGATTTGCAGAACACGATGCTAAAAGAATTCCTATCGTAACGATTAGGTATTTTATTGAGCCTATTCTATTAATCATATTTATTTAGTTTTGAAAGAATTAGTTGTTCCCTATTATTGTTTCATATTCAACTTTTGCCTTGAGGTAATCGTAAAGGGCTTGATTGTAATTCAGTTTAGCCTGGGTGAGTGAGACCTCAGCATCGTTTAGCTCAAGTACTGTTCCTGCACCCGTTCGGTAACGGGTCTGGGCAATGCTATATCCCTTTTCTGCCTGTGCTATACCCTCCTTGCTGGAAGAAATCTGCTCTGCCGCTTTCATCATATTTGTCAGCGAGTTACGTGCCTGAAGGGTTAGATTCTGTCTAAGATAATCGCGTTGAATCTTCATTTGATCAATGCCAACAAGAAGCTGCTGCTCTCTGTACTTCTTGGCAAAGCCTTGAAATATTGGAACTTGCAACTGCAAACCCACATAAGTGGTCTTTACCCAATCGTAGTCGCCAAACTTGAAGTCGTTTGCCTGCGATTGGTACTGAAAATTCCCAAAGGCAGCAAGGGTTGGCAGCCTATTGGTTCGAAGAAGGTCATACTGCTTTGATAGCTTCAGCTGTTGTAGGTCGAGCTGTCGGAGTGTCGTGTTATTGTCCAAAGGAATATCGAGTAAGGGTCTGAAGATTGCGAAATCGCTCTCATAGTCAGTTAGATTGCTCTCGACCTCTATCTCCACCTCATCCCCAACCCCAAGAAGTATCTTTAGCATCATTGCCGACAGTCGAACACCATTCTCAGCCTGAAGCAGAACGGGGTTGAGATTTCGAACCTGAACCTCAGCACGAATTAAATCGTATTCGGCAACAAGCCCTTGACCAAAAAAATTCTTGATATTATCTAGATTTTTCTGAGCGTTGGCAACGCTCATGCTCATCACATCGAAGGAGTTTTTGGCAAGAAGAAGGGTGTAGTATGCTTTCTTCACCTCGCTTGCCAGTTCGAGCTTGGAGGCTCTAGCTTTTTCGAGTGCAATCTCAATATCGGTTTCAGATACCTGCACCAATTTGAACAGTGAAGGGGCATATAGCGGAAGTGTGAGAGAAAGCCCTGCATTGTAGCTGTTGTCGCTACCTATCTTCATGGGGCCTCCCGACCCTGGACCAAAAATGCCTTGAGGCAAGAAGATAACCTGCGGGTCAACGTTCCTGATATACTGAGCGCTCCCACTGAGGGTTGGAAAGAATCCACCCCTAACCTCGTCCTTGTAGTAATGTTGACGTTCAATCTCCTTATCGGCTAGTTTTATTGTTGGGTTCTCCGATAGCGCTATTTCTAAAGCCTTTTCAAGGCTTATCCTTAGAGTATCTTGAGGCTGAGTAAAAGCCGAGGAAAAGATAAGAAGAAACGGAACGGCTAAAAACTTAATTAAATATTCTTTACGCATTTTATAAGCAATTGGTCAATGATAAACTTTCTATTTTTGATTGGTTAACTCATCAATTAGGCTTAGTCCTTTGGACGAGGCTATTCCACGAATCATCATTATCATGGTTTGCTCATAGATAACCGATGGGGGAAACTCGATGGGTGGAAAAATATCGCCATTGGGTAAAAGGGTGAAAAACTCAATTATTAACTTGGCCACAATCTGAATATCGATGTTATCTCTGAAAACACCTTCATTTGTACCCCTTTCCAAAAGATTTGTAGTTTGCTCGATATTATAACTCTTATTTTTATGTATTGTTGATTCCCAGATTAATGGATAGTAAATGCGGACATCGTTTACGAATTGAGGGTTATGGCTCTTCATGTTCTCAATACCTGACTTTAGCAACGAAAAAAAGAGATGTACTGCAGTTTCGGAATTACTGGCCATCTGTAGGAAAGCTTGCTTCTGATAATCAATATTTGTTTCAATGCACTCCTTTAGTATCTCATCCTTATTCTTATAGTTCTCGTAAATGGTTCGCTTCGACATACCTAACGCCCCAGCAAGATGGTCCATTGTAACCCTCCTCACACCCTCTTTCATGAAAAGTTCGGTTGCTTTAGCAATTATCCTTTCCTTAATCTCCATTAATCCGTATTTAAATATGTTTAGCTATTATGAGGCATTTTGTAATAAAAGTCCTCTGTGAATTGCATCAACCAAATGGTTAACACATTTAATATCCTTCTCTTCTTCAGCATCAATACTGATATTAAACGATTGCTCAATCATGTAAAGGAGATGGTTCTTTTCCCAAATATTCATTCCAAGGTTTTCTGAAAAACTTGCCTCATGAAGGTTATCTACCTTAGCTATGCTGAAATGAATATTAAGTAACTGGTAAACCTTATAGTAAACATCAGAGTAAGACATAACAATGTAAGTTTTAGTGAGTACTTATTCAACATATTTCAGTTAAACAAATACTGTGCAAACCTAACCGAAAAACTTAAAAAACGATTTTAGTTTTCTCGTTTTTAACACAAATTAACCCGCAAACGTTTTAAGAGGCGAAAATTGTTAATCAAACTTTATGGTTTTTTCGGGGCTAATGCGCGAAATGACCATGGATGGCAAAACTAACATGGAGATGGTTGCTACAAAAGTCCCCACATTGAGAAGTAACAGATGGATAAAATTTATTTCAATGGGAACGGTTGAAAGGTAGTAGCTTTCTGGGTCGAGCTTAATGACTCCATAATTAATTTGCAGAAATGCAAGGGACAAGCCAATAAGATTCCCCCAGAAAAGCCCCCTGATGATTATATGACTCGACTGAATGATGAATATCCTTTGAATCAACTTGTTCTCAGCACCTAGGGCCTTCAGCACGCCAATCATGTTGGTTCGTTCAAGGATGATAATCAGGAGTCCAGAGATCATATTAATTCCAGCAACGGCTATCATAAGCACTAGAAGAACTATAACGTTAATGTCCTGCAAGTTGAGCCAATCGAAGATTTGAGGATACCTCTGAATGATGTTCTGTACCTTAAGCCGAGAACCATCTTCAAGGAAGGTGAAAACCGCAATGTCCTCAACCTTATAGGTAATGTCTTCAATTCGCCTGAAATCGTCGATAATAAGTTCAATTCCAGTAACCTGATTGGCTTGCCAACCGTTAAGCTGCTGGATATGCCTAATATCTCCAAGAACAAAAAGTTTATCAAATTCAGCCATTTGCGAATCGAAAATTCCAGAAACAGTGAATCTTCTGACACGAGGCGGCTCCTGAACGAAGAACATATCGTAAGTATCGCCCACTTTCAGCTTTAGCAATGAGGATGTTGTTTTAGAGATGATTGTTTGATTCGAGGTAATCGAATCGTTGAAACTAAGTATTTGACCTTCAACAAGATTTCTACGGAAGAAACTCCAATCGAAATCGTCCCCAACTCCTTTAAGGACAATGCCCTGAATATCAGTATCTGTTTTTATTATTCCAGGTTTTACGGCAAAAATCTGAAAATGTTTTATACCCCTAATTTCCTCAATTTGAGGGAGAAAGTCAAGATTCTTGTTAATTGGGCTGGTTTCGAACGAAACGTTACTATCGTAGTTAACAATTTGAATATGGCTTCCAAAACCAATCGTTTTC
>CAYZSD010000108.1:0-11975 GCA_964481075.1 uncultured Rikenellaceae bacterium
ATGCTGCAACTATTGGAAGTGTTGCAGTAATACCTTGATTACCACTACCCGAATTGCTCATCACGGGCATGGCCAAGCCTGCCATTCGGGCATCGCAGGCGGCTGCCGTAAGCGACATGGCAGCATTCATCAAATCGTCTGAAAGGATTCCCTTCTCAATATTCTCCTTGAGTTTCTTACCAACCTGCAACCCGTAATTATTTTTTAAGCCCTCTTCTGCTATAAGAAGGTTCATTTCCACTGACCTTAGCAGGAATTCAATTTCATGAAGGGGAACCTGAACTGAGAAATGAAAAATCTCTTCAACAGAAAGGGTTATGTTTTCTGGACTGGTTGTACCTGATAGCTGAAAAAGTTCTCTGTCGCCAGTATCAATCACTTTTCCGTTAAGCTCAACCCTCGAAATATTTGAATGACGTGAAGTGATGATTGCTTTGGCCTCAATGCCCGAGGAATTAGTGCAAACTGCCTCAACGTAAAGTTTTTCTGTGTTTTCTTTTACACCTACCTTCACCTTGTTTTTTTCAACCAAGCCAAGGGCGTTGTTAACAATTTCTTTACTAATATCTTTTAATAGTTCAAGACGATCGGATGAATTGCCATGAATTGCACCGAGAGCTGCTGCGATAGGTAGCCCAGTCATTCCAGTTCCTGGAATTCCAACCCCCATACCATTCTTGAAAATATTAGCGCTCACCCGAACATCAACTCTATCAGGTCTTTCCCCTAAGGTTTCTCTTGCCTTGGCAACAGCTAATGCAACCGCAATAGGTTCAGTGCACCCTAGAGCGGGTACGACTTCTTTTTTTAAAAGGTTTAGGAACGTTTCGTTGGTGTTTTTTGCCTTTGCTTCCATCGGTTTTCATATATTTATGGTGTGCAAAGTTAAATTTACATTTCATATATTTGTGTTTGATACAATCAAAATTAGACGAATGAGATCTTATTACTTTTTGATATTCATTTCATTATTTTTTTTTAAACAAACCTCAACTCTTTTTGGTCAACACGATCAAGTTCTTGATTCATTGAGCTACAGGTTAGAAACTGCAAGAAACGATTCGACAAGGGTTTCAATACTTATCCAGATTTCGGGTACTTACTTTTCCTTTGATTTACCTTTATCGTTTCAGTATGCCGAAAAAGCACTGAAAGTAGCTGAAAACTCAAAAAATCAGTCTTTAATAGCACAAGCATTGATGAATGTTGGTAATGCCTATTTTTTTCAAGGGGTTTTCGATTTGGCTGCCAAGCATTACTACAACGCCATGAGTATTTACAAGGAAACGGGCAATAAGTTGGGCTATGCAAATTCATTAACGAACTTAGGAGGATTACATCTGCAACTTCACAAATTTGAGGAATCGAAAGAATACCTCAATGAGGCTCTTCAAATATTCCTAAGTGTTTCGAGTGATAGAGGTGATACGATACCCCCAACGCAGGTCATATCGATATACAATAATCTTGGTATTGCACATGAGAATCTTAGCGAATACAATCAAGCAATTGAGTACTACCAAAGGGGCATTAGCTTGGCAAAAAGATTGTCTTCCGAAATGCGGAATCTGGCCATGCTATTCAACAATCTTGGTAGCAGCTACATGAAAAGAGGCAATTCCACAGAAGCCATAGAGAACATGGAGCAGGCGCTTAGGATTAGGATTGAGATGTCAGACAAATCAGGCGAGGCATCTTCATATAGAATGATGGGGATTTTTTATATTACACAAAGAAATTACACTAAAGCGCTCACCCTTTTTTACCGTGGATTGGCATTGGCAACGGAAGTTGGAAGCACACCAATTCTTTCAAGCATAAGTGAGAAAATGTTTGATATTTACAGTCTGAAAAACATCCCCGATTCCGCATTGAAATATCACATTCTTCTAAAGAATTATTCCGATCAGCTAAAAAACGAAGAAACACTTCGTGAGCTCACAAGAATGGAGATAATCTCCCAGTATCAGGAAAGAGAAAAATTACAAAAAGTTGAACAGAGGAGGCAAACCCTTCGTTTGGTATCAATTTCGATAGTTCTTGTGCTTCTGGTTGTTATTTTAGGACTTCTATATATCCTATCTCAAAGTAGGTTACGAAGGGTTAGCTTAATGAATAGGAACATTCAACTGGCAACAGAAAAAGCTGAGTTGGAGAGGGAGGCACTTTCAAGAGAGCTTGAGATGAAGAACAAGGAGCTTACCACAAACGTGATGTACCAAATTCGCAAGAATGAGCTGATTAATAGTATTGCCGAGAAGCTATTGGCGAATAGCCATAACTTTAAGAAGGAGAATCAGACTCTTATCAAGGAGATAATAAAGGAACTTGAAGATACTCAGGAAGAAAGTATTTGGACCGAGTTTGAGTCACGTTTCCATCAGGTACATAATAAGTTTTATGAAAAGCTAAACACCATTAACCCAGAGCTATCACCCAACGAAAGAAGGCTGTGTGCCTTTCTTCGGTTGAACATGTCAACCAAGGAGATATCGGCTATTACTGGTCAGTCGCTTCGAAGCATTGAGGTGGCAAGAACCCGTTTAAGAAAGAAGTTAGATCTCACCAACACCGACCAAGGGTTGATAGAATTCCTCTCTACACTTTAGTTGGCTGATTTTCTGATTTTTATTGATTGTTGTAGCATAAAAGTAGCAATACTTTATGGTTGTTGTTGCAATAATGTGCATAGGGATTATTTTTTATTTGCTCAAAGACACAGCACATTTGCAGAAAAAAAAGGCAGCCATGAGAACTAAAATCACTTTTATTTTACTACTACTTCTTTTAGCAGTTCACAAGAACGTTTCCTCGCAGCATACATACGCCGATTGGGCAAAGCATATAGTAGCTCTGGAAACCACTACATTCCTAAATATTTTAACAGATGGCGATGCCATAATTGCTAACGGTTTCTGGTATCTGGATGCAGAGTTTGATGGTATTGAGCTGCCATACCATGTAGGGAGCAATGCGCTAATCGCAAAAATGGATATTGAAGGGAACGTTATCTGGCATTCTACGATGACGGGCGATGGCTATGATACATTCTTTGATGTAGCCCTTGATGGCGAGAATAATGTTATTGCTGTGGGGTGGTCGTCCTCGAATGGGTACATTGAAATTAATGGGGTTACTGTTTACGAGCCCAGCATGGAGTGGACTTCAAGAGGAGTTGTGGCAAAATTTTCTGGAGAGGATGGAAGTTTGATTTGGATAAAAATTATAAATCCCAGTGAGGAGTACCGTGAATTGACCTTAACCAAAGTTGCCGTTGATACAGAAGACAATATTTATATCTCGGGTTATTCAAATACCAGTTTTGAGATTGATGGAGTGCAGTTTCCTTACACACAGCAGGGTTGGGGTAGCTTAACCTATATGGCAAAACTAAGTTCCACAGGTTCAGTAGTTTGGGGGAGTCAATTCCATTTTGTTGATGAGGGTAACGCTGGATGGTCAATGCCAAGGTCAATAGAAGTAATAAACAACGATATTCTCTTCGCATTTCAGTATTCAAAACCTGTAAAAGCAGGCCAGGATACCTTAGCCTATCAAGGGAATGGCGATTTCGACTGGATTGGTCTGGTGAAACTTTCAAAACAAGACGGAAATGTTCTAAAAACAAATGCCTTCGGCAGTAGTTCCGAGCAAAACATTGCAAGTTTAACTCCTGATAATAATGGAAATATTCTGGTTGCTGGATTTTTTACGTCTGGATCAAATTTTAACATTGATGGAGTTATCCCCATGTCTTATGGTTTGGAGGATGGCTATGTGGCAAAACTAAACAACGATTTTGAGTTAGTATGGCTACGTAGCATGGGGAGTGAGTACTCGTCAAGATGCTTTAACATATCGATAAGCCCTAATGATAATAGAATATTTGTTGGGGGTGGGTTTGATAGCTATACTCCACTCTATTTCGAAGGGCACAAATTGATTGATGAGGAAAGCCCAACAAATAGTCTAGCTATGTTTCAAGTGATTATGGACGATAATGGTCAGTTGGAAAAAGCCTTTGCCCTTCATGGAGAAGGTATTTACTCAATTGTCGAGTATAAGGATGCTGTTGTACTTGAAAATGATGTCGTTATGGCGGTGGGAGCATCTGTTGATCATGTGAGTTTTGTTGAAGGCAATCAGTTCTTCTCCGACCACTGGGCGGGCTTTTTAATAAAATGGGATCTATCAAAGGAGTTCTATAAAATTATCTTCGATATTAAGGATGAGGTTGGAAATCCTCTTAATAATGCAGTTGTAACACTTGAGGGCGTTCCAAACCCTTACAATGTGCATTCTTTCTATCAAATCGAACAGGGAGTTTATGGCTATAGCATATCGCTTGATGGATTTGAAAGCATTCAAGGATTCGTTGAAGTAGTCAATCAGGATGTAATAGTTAATCTAACAATGTCTTTAACGTCCTACGATGTCGTTTTCGAAGTAATCGACGAGGACGGAAACCCACTCGATAATGCTGTTATTTCCCTTGGAGATACTACCAATACGGCCAATAACTACATCTTCAATCAGGTTGTACCAGGCGTTTATGCTTATAGCGTTACCCTTGAAGGCTTTATAACCGCTGAGGGTGAAATAGAGATCATCAACCAAGATGTAGTTGTAAACGTTACAATGTCAACGGCTCGCTACAATGTTTTCTTCGAGGTGGTGGACGAGGACGGAAACCCACTCGAAAATGCCATCGTAACCTTTGATAGCACTACCAATGAACCTAACAACTATGCTTTCTATCAGATTGAGAACGGCCTCTATGAGTACACCGTTTCGCTTGATGGGTATGTTACCTATGAGGGTGAAATAGAGATCATCAACCAAAATGTAACAGTAAACGTTACAATGTCAACGGCTCGCTACGATGTTTTCTTCGAGGTGGTGGACGAGGACGGAAACCCACTCGAAAATGCCGTAATTACTCTGGGAGAAACCACCAATGAACCAAATATTTACGTTTTCAATCAAATTATTCCTGGAGTTTATGGTTTTAGCGTAGCACTTGAAGGGTACATCACTTATGAAGGAGAAATTGAGTTAGTAAATCAAAACTTATCAATTCCAATCACTTTGCTCACTAACAATACTTCTGTGGGTACCCATTTAACAACTGTATTAAAAGTATTCCCAAATCCCGCAAGTTCTTTTGTGTCCATTGTTTCCAATGACATAATTTACGAGGTAAAGTTTTTTGATTTGATGGGAAACTTAGTTCAAAAGCGTGCTGTTGGTGAGAATACTATTCAGATTAGGGTTGAGAGTCTTCCTGTTGGTATCTATTTACTTAAAATCAATACCATAAATGGAATGATAACAAAGAAGATTCAGGTGTTTTAAAAAACTGAGGTATTATGAATCATTCATCAAAAAAAATGAAAGCGAAGCCTTCATCAAGTGTCAAATTAGAGGAATTTATTGAGAATAATAAGGCAAAGACACGTGCATTAAAAAAGTTACTAAAAATCATTGAACCCAATGAAACTATTGAACAGAAGGCTATTGAAACTAAACCAATTGACAGTTCAAGTTCTAAAAACAGATAATCTCTCTTTTACTAACTAAAAATCAATTAACTATGCTTAGAAACTTTATTTTGAAAAATGGGTTGGCAATTCTAGCCTTAACCATGTTGATGCTAACCACTAAGAGTGTTTTTTCTATCGACACTCAGGGTCTTATGCGTGAAGGTGTTAATGCATCCTTTGGAACAGGGTTAAATAGGATAACGCCAACAAATACAACTTATGAAGATTTTGAGGGTGATGTTTTCCCCCCCGAAGGTTGGACTATTTTTAGTTTGCTCGACAACTCCCAGAGTTGGGAACTAAACTACTGGCAGAACCACACCCCTGGAGGCACCCAGTCGGCTTTCCACAACTATACATCTGGAGAAGAATCGGTTGATAACTGGTTGGTAACCCCACAGATTAATATTGGTACTGATGGGTTTCACCACCTATCCTTCTGGAGCTATTTAGGTAATGGCTGGTCGTACAAGAAAAACAGCGTATTGATAAGTACTGGTAGCCCCAATCCGGCTGATGGCGATTACGTTGAGAAGTGGGCAGGTATTTCGAATGATGGATGGATGTGGGCACACTTCTTTATTAATCTTGAAGACTATGTTGGTGAGGATGTTTATATTGCTTTCAGGTACGAGGGCGACCAGTGGGGACATACCTGGAATGTTGATGATGTTGCATTAGTTGACGAATCGCCTTTCATTACAATTAGTAGCAACGAGGTTAGTCAGAACGTGGGTTTGAACGGTGCGGGTGTTAAATTCATTGAGATAGGTAATGCTGGAATTCTGGATCTTACCTATGATATTGAAATTGAGTATATTAATTCAGAGGGATGGCTTACAGTTAACCCTATCAGCGGTAGCGTTGCCAGTCAAACAACTATGGAAGTAACCCTTACTTTCGATGCTACAGGTCTTGAGGTAGGTACATACCAGGCCTTACTTAACATAACCAGTAACGATTTGGCTAATTCCCCTGTTTCAGTGGTTGTTGTATTGAACGTGGTGGATGTTAATGTATATCCGTTTGTAGAAAATTTTGAGAGCGAGTCATTCCCTCCCATTGGCTGGACAAGCTATGATATTGATGGTGACCAAAACGAATGGGTTAAAAGTTGGTATAACAATACTCCCGGAGGTCAATACTCTGCTTACCATGGGTATAGCTGGTCACCGCAGGATGGTTGGTTCGTTACACCTCAAATCACAGTACCAGCCGAAGGTTTCTTCTATCTGTCGTTCTGGAGTTTGGTTGGCGATGCCGCTTGGTATGGCAAGAACAGTGTTCTTGTTAGTACAGGCAGCGGAAATCCAAACGATGGAGATTTTGTTGAAGTTTGGACAGTTCAAGAAGTTGCTGAAACATGGACACAGTATTTCATTAACCTTGAAGCGTATGCAGGCCAAGATATTTTCTTTGCTTTCAGGTACGAAGGGGAATACGCCCATTACTGGATTATCGATGATATTTCGTTGGGCGAAGAGATTGATGATTCGCCAGTAATGAATATAAGCACATCTCAGGTAAATCAAACCGTAGGACAAAATGGTACTGGAACAAAATCATTTAAGGTAATTAATGATGGAATACAAAACCTTACTTTTGAAATCGCTATTGATTTTATTAATATGGAAGGTTGGCTGGAAGTCAATCCGTTAAGTGGTAGCATCCCAGCCAAGTCAAGCCAAACCATAACACTATCATTCGATGCAGTAGGTCTTGAAATTGGAACTTACCTAGCAAATATTATCATTTCGAGCAATGATTCAGATAACCCCACGGCAACAGTTGTTGCTACTCTAAATGTTATGGAAGCTCAACCTGTAAACCTCACAATTATCTATCCAGAGTACACCTATCCAACAGCAATCTCATCCGATGGAAGGTACGTCTCGGGAAGTCAGTTTGGTGGTAAAAACTCCTACCAATGGACTTTGTTTAGTGGAACAATAGATTTTCTTGGCGAAGGCTTGGATATTACTGATAATGGTTTTGTAGTGGGTACATACGAAACAGGCTTTACGTATGAAGGCATGGATGTTGGTACCGCAGGGATTTGGAACAGAGCAACCCAGCAGTGGCAGTTTCTGGGAATTAACCCTGAAGTTCCCGAATTCTTCGGACCATCCTATAACACCGCTTATGGTATCACAGCCGATGGAAGCACGGTGGTTGGGATGCAGTGGTATGCCGATTGGACTGTTAAAGCTTACAAATGGACTGAAGCAGATGGCTATCAAATGATTGGCGCAAGCCTTCCCTATAACACTAGGGCAAATGGTATATCAGCTAATGGTAACGTGATTTACGGCTGGGCAGAGCCAAACTGGACCAGAACGCCTGTGATTTGGTATAACGATGAAATAATATTTATTGATGAATATCAGTATGGTGAAGCATCTGGTGCGTCTGCTAGTGGCAATTACGTAACAGGAAATGTAGGTGAATTTGGATTTATTTGGTCACCTACTGAGGGCATATCGCTTTTTCAGAACACCTTGAACTCAGGTTTCTTAAGTCCTAGTAAAGTACTCGATGATGGAACCGTATTTGGTTACATAGCAGAAGGCTTCCCTCCAACTCCTGATACCCGCCGTGCTTTTGTAAGGCATCCCGATGGTACGATGGAAACATTCAATGAGTATGTTGCAAGCAGAGGCTGGTTCGATGCTTCCGACTGGATATTCTTCAGCGTAAACGATGTTACCCCCGATGGCAATAAGTTCATCGGTGCTGCCGAACTCCCTACAGGCCAGTGGATAAGCTTTATGTTAGACTTGGAGCCAGGCACTCCAACCATTGAGGTTACACCTCTGTCAATTTCTGAAACACTTAATGTAGGCGAAACTTCAGTTCAAACGTTAAATATTTCTAATGTTGGCGATGGATACCTACAATACAATGCATTAGTTCAATATACAGTAGCCAATCCCGAGGTTAAGCAGGTGCCTGTGGGAGAAAACTTTGTGTCGAGAAAATTATCTTTTGATAAAAAGAAAATATCTGGCAACATTGAAAAAACTGTCCCAAAATCAGCAAAAAGCACTACCCTAAACTATGATGGTGATAATATTGATGCCATAGGCTTAACTGCAGGAGGAACATTCTATGCTGCAACTCGTTTCCCCTCGGAGCTAACATCAATATTCGAAAGCTATCAACTTGAAACGGTGGATGTATTCATTGGCGACATACCAACTCAGCTAAAGCTAATGATTTGGGGGGCAGGCACAACAACTTCAGCTGGGACATTATTGCATGAGCAAATTTTTACCCCAAGTCAGGCAAGTTGGAATACCATCATTCTTGATAGCCCCATAGAAATCAGCGGTGATGATATTTGGGTAGGCTTAGAAATTACACACGATGCTGGGCTGTATGTTATGGGTATCGATGGTGGGCCTGCTACGCCCAATGGAGATTGGTTGAGCCAGGACGCAACTTCGTGGGAACACCTCTCGGATTATGGGCTTAATTCAAATTGGAATATCAGAGCTAATCTGTCATTCAATGGGCTAAACTGGTTAAGCATTGGCACAACCTCTGGAATCATAGAAGGACAACAATCCGATGAGATTTTGGTGTTTTTCAATTCCGAAGGCTTAGAGATTGGTGCATATACAGCCAATATCCGAATCTCAAGCAACGATACCGAAAATCCACTTATTATTATACCTATAAGTTTAGAAGTTACAGAAATTAGCTCATACAATCTTACCCTAATTGTTAATCCTGAAAATGCTGGTGTTGTAACTGGTGAAGGGCAGTACAATGAAGGACAACAAGTATTGATCTCCGCACAGCCCAATGAAGGGTTTGAATTTACCAATTGGACTATAGGTGAGGATGTTATTAGTATAGATGCTAGTTTCAATTATACCATGCCAGCTACAGATATTACCCTGACAGCTAACTTCAGTGAGGTTTCTCCACAAGCTTACTTTCTTACATTGCTTGTTAATCCCGAGGAAGCAGGAAGTGTAATCGGGGCTGGTGAGTATGAAGAGGGTACCGTTGTTGCTATTAGTGCTTTGGCAAATTATGGCTTCACTTTCATGAACTGGACTAATGAGGCTGGTGACCTTATATCGGAGTTAGCTGAATTCGAAGTAACAGTAAATGAAGACCTCACGCTAATAGCAAATTTTGAGGTAATCAATTCTGTTGATGTGATTTCGGAGAATGGACTATTGATTTACCCTAATCCTTCTAATGGTATTGTGAATATTGTTTCTCAACAAGAAATAATCAAATACCAAATTTACAACATGCAAGGACAGATGCTTTCCTCTGAAAATGTGAATATGAATCGAGTGCAGTTTGACGCAAATGGATTCAGTGGTGGAATCTATTTTATTCGGATTTACACATTGCAAGGAGTTTACACACAACGTTTACAGGTTGTTAGATAATTGGTTTTTCTCACATTAGCTTGAAAAGGGGCTGCCAAAATATGGCGACCCTTTTTTTTCTTGAAGTATTTTTTGAAATAATTGAACTATTAATAGTTGAAGTATAATATCATGTCCTTTAGCTCTTCTGCCTGTGCTAGCATTTGTTCTGCATTGGTAGATAGTTCTTCTGAAACAGCAGCGTTTTGTTGAGTAACGTTATTAAGTTGCTGAATGGCTGAGTTAACCTGATCGGCTCCAGAACTTTGTTCCCTGCTTGCTGCTGAAATTTCCTGAATTAGCATGGTTGTTTTCTGGATTTGAGGGATAATATCGTTTAGAAGGTCTGTTGATTCCTCTGTTACCTTAACGCTATTATTTGCAATAGAATTTATCTCATCGGCTGCAATTTTGCTTCTTTCGGCTAGCTTACGAACCTCAGCGGCTACAACTGCAAACCCCTTTCCGTGTTCCCCCGCACGAGCGGCTTCAACCGCAGCATTTAGTGCTAATATATTGGTCTGGAAAGCAATATCGTTAATTATTTTAACCTTATCGGCAATAACTTTTATCGACTCCATGCTTTCATGCGATGACGCTCTTACTTTTTCTGCATTTGTGGCAACTTCACGCGCAATCTTGTCGGTTTCAATTGAATTATGTTTGTTCTGTTCAATGTTGCTTACCATCTGTTCCATGGTTGAGGAAACCTCTTCAGTTGATGAGGCCAACTCTGACGCACCAGATGAAAGGCTTTGGGCTGTTGAGTTTATTTCTGAACTTGCCCCAACCATATTACCTATAGC
Organism: uncultured Rikenellaceae bacterium; assembly: GCA_964481075.1. Lineage (GTDB taxonomy): Bacteria > Bacteroidota > Bacteroidia > Bacteroidales > Tenuifilaceae > MWFE01. The sequence continues at coordinate 10,741 of CAYZSD010000108.1, forward strand.
TTGCTGCAGATTATTTACAATTTCAATAAGCTTTTCGCTCATCTGATTCAGTGAAGATTGTAAAACACCAATCTCGTCTTGTCTATCCTCCAAGATTTTTACCCCTAAATTCCCTGACGCTATCGATTTTGCTAGTTCAACGGCCTTTTGAATTGGTGTTACTATGTAGTTTGCCTGAGTGTAAATAAGGATGCTGAGCACTATTAGCCCAATAAAGCCCATGAAAAGACCTCTTAGCATCAATATGTTAGCGTCAGCTAAAGCTTCGCTTTTTGGTACTACTATGCAAAGTGCCCAGGGGGTTGTTGAATTTCCAATTCTAATAGGTGTTATTGAAACAAATAAATCCTGGTTTGATTGTTTCGACATAACAAAATCTTGAAAAGTTTGTCCTCCTGAAATAGAATTTAGCATATTCTGGCTAGCAAAATCGTAATGCTCCGAGAATTTCTTTTCGAGCAGTTCTGTATCTCTATGTGCAGCAATGGTTCCATCATTTGATATTAAAATTCCGTACCCGCTTTCGAAAACTTTAATATTCCCAACAATCCTTGAAAGATCAATTAAATCAATATCTATTCCAACAACACCCAACGTTCTACCTCCATCAATAACTGGAACCACTACGCTTGTTTCAAAAAATTGCTGACCATCGTCACCTGTGTATGAATAGTAGTAGGGCTCAAGTATGGCATCTTTTTTACTTCTAGCTGCTTCAGTATAAAAATCCTCTTCGTACTGTTCCACAGCGGTTTGCTCTTCGTAAATGATTTTTGCATCCTTATAAACGGTGTAGTTAAATCGCCCCTCCTCATCGAAGGGGGCAACCCCTTTATACGCTTGATCGTTTCCATCTAAGGCGTTGGGTTCCCACATTGACCACGCTGCTAAATAAAGCTCGTGCTCATTTAAAACAGTCCTTATAATCTCTTGATAATGATTTCGCTCAACATTGCCCACCTTATGAAGCGATTTAAAAGTATGAACTAAATTTCGAGCACTTTCCATGGGTTCATTCAAGAACTGGCTAACTTGCCCTGCAACCTCATTGGACCTGCTAACGCTCAGTTCCACAGCAAAATCAACAGCTTTTTTTCTGTTTGATAAAGTAATAAGTAGAATTGTTGAGGCAAAAATTATTACACTTACACCAAGGATAATAATTAACATTCTCGATTTTAAACTTTTCCATTCCATAGCTTTTGTTTTAATCTGTATGTGACCATCAAGGATTG
>CAYZSD010000109.1:0-11910 GCA_964481075.1 uncultured Rikenellaceae bacterium
AACCCCCGGCTCCTAAGAGCCGGTTTCCTGTTCTTCTTCTTTTTTCTTGGTGCCAATCTGTCAAAGAACTTTGCGTATCTTTCGTAGCCTTTTAAAAGGCAAAAAATACTAAATCATTTTGCTCTTACAACATTTAACCTCGTTTGGCTATTTGTTAAACTTGAATCCCCAACTTCAACCTCTCACTACACATTCTTGTTCCCTGTAAAAGCGGGTGCAAAGATAGCTACCCTGAAACTAATTTTCCAAATATTTTTAAAGATTTTTTAAAGATTTTTTAATTTTTTTTTCTCCTATCTGATAATCTGGAAAATACGATTCGTAAGTATCATGATTTTTTTTCAAAATAACTCATTGCTTTTTCCAAATCTTCTGGAGAATCTATTGAAATCGTCTCCTGATGTGTTATCTCAACGTGTATTTGAAAACCATTTTCTAACCACCTTAACTGTTCTAATGATTCGGAAAGTTCTAGTGGCGATTGTTCTAGTTTAGCAATCATTCTCAACACATTAGTTCTAAAAGCATAAAGTCCTATATGCTTGTAAAAGGGGTGTGCATGCATCCAAGCGTTGGGCTGAACCCCACGAATGAAAGGAATTACAGATCGACTAAAGAACAATGCCTTTTTATCCTTACTAAAAACTACTTTAGGTTTATTTGAATTAAAAACATCTTCGTTTTCTGCGAAAGTTTTAACTAATGTTGAAATTTGAACTTCTGATTTCTCGAATGGCTTGAGAAGCAGTTTAAGTTGGTTTGGCTCAATGAAAGGCTCATCACCTTGGATATTAGCGACAATATCAAAATGTATTCTGTTTTCTCTTTCGATGGTGTCAAGGGCTTCTGCACATCTGTCGGTACCACTATGATGTTCGCTTGAGGTCATCACTACGTTTCCACCAAACTTATTAACCGTATATAGTATTCTTTGATCATCTGTTGCAACGTAAAGATGATTGAAAACCTTACTTGCACGTTCATACACCCATTGAATCATAGGCTTTCCAACGATATCAGCCAGAGGTTTACCCGGAAATCGAGTTGAAGCATAGCGTGCTGGGATTACTCCTAAAATCTTCATAATCTGACAATTGAAGGTTTAACAAACAAAAACTTCTTAGCGTATTGCCTTTAGTGTAACCTTGAAGCCATCCAATAGAATATCTTGATTAGATCTATTCCAAAAGTAAACTTTTAGGGTACAATTCTTATTCTTTGTAAAAATCAATCGATGAAACACGTGATTCCATTGGTTTGAGTCAACTATTTGCTCGTCAATATTGATGCCATTCCATGAAAAAACGCCATTTTCATCCTCGAAAGATATGATAAAGGTAATATTTCTGGATAATCTGTAGTTTAATGGCTTAATCCAGCATTCAGTTTCCACAGTGAACTCTTCAGGAAAACTATTATCAATCGCAAGGGAAAATGTTTCTGAAAAAGAACTACGATTTAAGCAAAAAGAAGACCTTCCTGAGAACGAATCGTTGGTAGTTCGATGATTTCTTTGGATGGACCAGTTTTGAGTATCATCACCTTCAAAATCGTTTATTGAACTATAGAATGTAGAATAACTAATAACACTATCAATACCAAAAACATCAAGAGCCAAATTTGATTCATTTTCAAACAGTATAAAATCCCAATCGACTTTTATTTGATCGATTAGAATCTTTCTGTTGGAACAGACAAACATTATTTCTTGGACTCGAAATGCTTCATCTGAACTATAGATATAGGGATTAATCCATAAACCATCCCTGGCGTTTTTTGGAACAATCCTATACTTGTGAATTGAGCCATCGGTTAATTTTTTGTATATCCAAAACTGTTCGTCTTTATAAAAAAAACTTTTCAGACTTTGCATAATAGTTTTCTTGAAACTTAACCTGGCTCGAAGAATGCCTTGTTCGAAATCTGGCACTTTAATCCATTGCCCCCAATTATAGGTTGACCCCAATAGCTCTTCAACCTTATATAATAATCTATTGTCTCGTTTTTGGAGCAGGAGAAGTTTTGACTGAGAGTCAACAAATCTGTAATTACTTAAAATTGATAAAATTGTATTTGGTTCATCATTCATGAAGTACCTGCCATCGATGCTAGAAATATTTCCTCCATTTACATTTGACCAAGTAGTGTTTTCGAAAATAATAAATTCCGGAGCACTGCTGCTAAGAAAATGGGCAGAGTTTTCCTTATCGAGCCATGTTGTGTACGATGCATAGCTGTGTAGCACAACTCTTGGTTGCCAAGTTAAGTTGTTTGCTGCAACAATTGAGTAATCCCAAGGGTAAACATCGGTTGATGAATTGCCAATTCGTTCAATAAAGCTTTCGGGTAGCTTGTTCTTGGCAATATTCTTCTGGGATGTTGACTTTGCATTCCTCTTAATATTCGAAAAGTCGGTAAAGAATTCAATAAAATTGTTAGTGCCAAAAAGTTCTTGCCTATGTATAGAGTAGTTTACCGAATTCTTCATGTTTACAGTAAAAAGTAAAATGGATGAGAAAGCGATTAAAAAAGTTATCACCAACCGCTTTGGATTAAAGATAAGGAATACTGACAAACAGGCAATAGTGTATATGAATAGTCCTCTTACATGAGAAAAATCTTCTCTTGCCATGCCATGTTTCCACGCTGCAAAAAGGCTCAATGCAACAAGAAAAGAATAGAATGTTGTTTCTTTTGAACGATTTACCACGAAAACCAATGCAGTTAGCAATAAAAAAGTGAGTAGAACAAACCAATTGTTATAAGGATACCAAGCTGCTGCAGAAGAATTATCTTGAGCAAGTTGGAAAATACCCCAAATGTATCTTGGAAACCCAACCGGTGAACCATATAAGAACAGCCAAAGAGAAAGTATTAACACAAAAAGAACCAGTGAGTCAATAATAAGTGTCCTAAAACCCTTATGATAGATAAGAAAGTACAAAGCGAATGAGACAAAAAGAACGCCAGATATTATTGACACATAAGCCTTTACATAAAAAGCAAAAGCAGTCAAAACGAACGCAGTTAGCTTAATGAAATATTTCCTTTTATAATAGTAGTTGCAATACAAAAGCAGAATGTTAACTAACAAAAGATGATTAAATGAAGCAAGTAATGAAAAAGCATAAGCAAAAAGAAATGTAAAAACCCACTTCTTCTGACTACCATCTTCTTTTAGAAGATTAGAAACGTTAAATACAATAAGGAGTTTGAAAAGTGCAACCATAAGAGTTGCAATAAGCATATTATCCTCAATGGGATACATAAAAAATGCTAAAGGACCATGAGGGAAAATGATATGTCTGCCTAAGGCGAAACCATTGCTAGAAATGTGGCTAAAAGCCCAAGCGAGAGGAGGGTCGATGCCTGCTGAAAATGAGAAATTGTTTATAGGGAATGTGCCAATAATGACAAGTAAACCAATAACAATGCCATTAATCTCATTTTCATAAAAATTAAATAAACCTTTAAAATTCATGCACTTATAAGTATATGTCCGTTAAATCGTTAGGAATAAATAACGGGAATTAGGTTGATGTAAAAATCCTCGAAATTCCCGTTTCAATATACAAAAAAAAGGTAAATATGTAATAATTGGCTACTTGATGTCAATCTCTATCCAACCTGACCTATCAGGGTCTGTGGGAGTTTTCCATTTTCGGGGAGGATTTTCGTTAAGTTGTTTTAGCAATATTTCGATAGCTTTTTCAAGTGATGGGTCTTGCCCTTTTGCCACCAGGTGTGGGGTATCAATAACCTCAATATCAGGATAAACGCCAACACCTTCAATTATCCATTCTCCCTCCTGGTTATAAATACCAAACCTTGGAACAGCGATGTAACCACCATCCATAAGGCCTGCATTACCTGTCATACCAACTAAACCACCCCAAGTTCGAGCACCAATAATAGTTCCAAGGTTTTTTTGACGGAAGAAGTGAGGGAAAGCATCTCCACCTGACGAAGAGTACTGGTTGATAAGCATAGCTTTTGGACCATTGTGGGCAACCCCAGGGGTACGCATAGGATCTAAACCTGCCCTATGCCAAAGAGCGTGCGTTTCGCGTGTTAGCATTTCAATCATTCTATCGGGGATAAAACCTCCGCCATTGAATCGTTCATCAATAATAAGGGCTTCCTTATTATGGAAGGCATACATCCCACGATGGAGTTCCCTGTTCCCTTCAACGGCTGTATTGGGAACATAGATATAGCCAATTCTTCCGTTTGAAAGTTTATCAACCATCGCACGACGAGAGCTAACCCAATCGAGATGCATAAGTTCTAGCTCGCTTGCAATAGGACGAATTGTGTAAACTCGGGAACCTTCGGGGGTTGGTTTACTGTTCACTACTAACCTAACTGCTTTGTTGACCTTGTTCTCAAGAAAAAAGTAAGGGTTTATGGATGTGGTAACATCCTGACCATCTATACTTATAAGGTATTCGCCTTCTTTAATACTTATTCCTTGTTCTGTTAGGGGCGACCTTCGTTCAGGATTCCAATTCTCACCTTGATATATCTTGCTAATAATGTACCTATTGTTTTTTTTGTCGGGGATTAACTTTGCTCCAAGCAAGCCTGTCTCCACACGCTTTACCCTATCAAACTCACCCCAGTTGGCATAAGCATGTCCTGTATTTGTTTCGGAAATAATTTCGCCAAAGATGTAATCGAGGTCAAACCGATGGTTAAGGTATGGTAGCATTTCAGAATACTTCTTACGGAAGCCATCCCAATCAACGCCATGAAGGTTTGACACATAGAAAAAGTCTCGAAAGATTCGCCAGCCATCAACAAAAATTTGTTCCCATTCCTTGCGGGGTTCAATTCGCATTGTTAGGTTTTCAAGGTTAAGTTTCCCTTCGCCTACTTTCTGGTTTGGGGAAAGGCTAGCAACCCCGTAATCATCGCCATTTTGATAAAGGAACTTTTTACCATCGAACGAAACCAAACCGGTTCTAATTCCAGCCATAATTAGCTCGCTTTTCTGCTCCTTTAGATCGAAACGACTCATGCCTCCATCGTTGAAATATACTATCCCCTCATTAATAGGCTGAATTCCCCAGTAACCACCAGATGGCAAAGGAAATGCCATGATTCGATTATTTGCTCCTTGAAAATCGATATTTACCAAAACATCTTTCTTGGTTTCGTCTTTCTTTCCTTCCTCCTTTTTTTCAGCCAAACCTGGGGTTTCAACGGTTTCCTTTGGTTCGAATAGTCGAGGGCTGTCGTTTCTAAGTGCAACTGCATATATCCTTGTTGCCCTGTTGTATAGGTAATTAAATTCGAAGTCGGAAAAGGCTAGGTTAAAATCGCGATTTGATAGGAAGAAGATATAGTTACCGCATTTAGAGAAAACTGGGTTTCTGTCGCCAAAATTATCATCGGTGAGCTGTTTTTTGAATCCGTCCTGGGTATTGTAAACCCATATTGCTCCTAATCCATTGGAACTATTCTTGGTGTAAGCAATCCACCGGGAATCGGGGGAGAAACTATAATGGCGTATTTCGTCAGATGTTGGCGTATCTACTTCAGTTAACTTTCCTGATTGAACATCTAAAAGCTGCAACTTCATTGAACGATCGAAGAAGACAAGAAGTTTACTATTAGGTGACCAAGAGGCTGGATATTTCCAACCTTTGGAGTTTTGAGTAATTTGCTTTGGAGTGGCATTTTCTTTATTCTCAAGCAGATAAACCTCGTACTCGCCAGTGCTATCGGAATAGAAAGCAATCCACTTTCCATCGGGCGACCACTGAGGAAAAACAGAACGCACACCCTGAGTGTTTGTGAGATTATAAGTTGTTCCTTCACCTGCAGGAACTGAGAAGATGTCTCCTCTAGCATCAAACAGCACCCTGTTTCCGGCAGGTGATATAGCGAAGCTATGAATATTATCCTTAACGTTCTTATGGTATGGAAGGGTGTTGGCAAAATCGTATCGAATATTCACAACCACACGCTCGGTTGTTTCAGCTTCAAGGTTCAATTTATAAAGGTGTCCTCCCACCTCGTAAACTAGCTGTCCATTACTTCCGCTTGGCCACATAACATCGAATGTGTTATGCTTTGTTATCTGTTTAACCTCGCCTGTTTTAGTATCGTATGAATGGATATTTAGCCAGAGGTCTCTGTCTGAGGCAAAGTAAATTTTATCGCGATACCATGTAGGAATGTGATCTGTTCCCTTGAAATCGGTTAATTCTTCAGAGGTATTATTTACGAGGTCATAAATCCATAGGTTTGAAGCCCGCCCCCCTTTGTACCTTTTCCAAGTTCGAAATTCTCTATCGATATAGGTAAAAACCAGTTTCTTGCCATCGGGTGAAAGATCGGCAAACCCTCCATGTGGGATTGGTAGCTCCTCCTCAAAACCACCCTCAATGCTTACTAAGTAATAGTTTCCCATCCTATCGTCATAGGGTGTCCTATTGCTCCTGAAAAGAATTTTCTTGCTATCAGGAGTCCAACCAAGCACTACATTATCGAAACCACCACGTGGAGGTAAAATGCCTACATCGTTGTAGTAAGTTAACTGCTTCGGAGTCCCTCCTTGAGCAGGCATTACATATACCTGCCTTGTCCCGCTGTATTCAGCGGAGAAGGCTATCCATTTCCCATCGTGAGAGATCTTTGGGAAAAGCTCAAGGCCAGCGTGAGAGGTCAACTGTCTTGCATCGCCCCCAATTGATTCTACAGTCCAAATATCTCCTGCATAAACAAAAACAATTTGGTTGCCATTAATATCAGGATATCGCATCAAGCGAGCATCCTCATAAGCCCAAGATATGGTTGGGGTAATGATTAATAGTGCAACGATGTAAATTCTAACTAGTACATTCATAACGTTATATTCATTAATTAATGAAAAGAATAAAACAAAAATAGTTCATTTGAGCTATGTAAAGAACAAAAAAACGCCAATAATGGCGATTATTGCTCCTAATAATTCCTTGTGACTGTATTTCTCCTTCATAATAAGAATTGAAAAAGGGATAATAAGCACTGGAACAATTGACATTATTGCCGATGCTACACCTGTTGTGGTAAATCTTACTGCCCAAAGTGAGAATGAAACTCCTAAGAAGGGACCAAAAAAAGCACCTATCGACAACCGTCCCATTGCCTTTCTGTTTGATAGAGCATTTCTTAAATTTCCCCAACTATTCATCATCACAAAGATTAAAGAAAACCCAACTATTCCGGTTAGAACACGAATCTGAACAGCAGAGTAAACATCGTACTGAGCCATACCAAGCTTGCTTAATACTAATCCTCCCCCCTGCCCTACAGCTCCACCGAAAGCAAGCAGCAAACCTAGTATAGGATATGAAAAATAAAATTTTCTGCCGTTTTTCATATCACTTGTTTCCCTCTTTAAAATTACAACAGCGATACCTATGAAAGTTAAAAGCATTGCAACGCCCTGCTTTAACGTAAGTTCTTCACCAAGCAAGAGCCAGCCAATTATAGCAGCAATGGGAGGAGCTAAAGCCATTATTAGCATAGAAATTCTTGCCCCAACAACAACATAGGCTTGAAAAAGGAATAGATCTCCAAGAACAAAGCCAACAAATCCCGAAAGAGAAAGCCATATCCAATTATGAACGCTTGCATCGAAAGGGAATATCATGCCACGAGCTACCCAGGAATAAATACTTAAGAAGAAAAATGCAAGAACCAACCGAATAAGGTTAACTGAAAGAGATCCTACTTTCTTGCTAGCCGACTCAAAAGCTAATGCGGTTATTGTCCAAAAGAAAGCAGTTAGTAATGCAGCAAACTCACCTTTATTACTAGCAATCAGGTCGTTAATCATGAATAAAATGAAAGTGATTACATTTGAATTAACACTATTTTGATATGAGAATAGGTCAAGGGTTTAACCTCAATCAAAAATCTAAACATATACACATTTGTAAAACTATCGTTAAAGAATGAATCTTTATTTCTCCGCTATAGCATTTATTATTTACTTGATTTTATGTGCTTTAAGCGTTGATAGGCAAAAAAGGTATTGTCAAATTAAACAATTTGACAATATAAATGATATATTTGGCTGTTGTTGGGAAAACATAAAACTATAAACATGCTAACTTATACCATTTACAAAAAGGATGGGAAGCTATCTGGTGAAATCTCGTTAGCACCATCCAAGAGTATCACAAACAGGAACCTTGTGATAAAAGCTTTAAAGAGTTCTAAGTTCGATATGAAGACCATCTCTGAAAAGGATGCTGCTCGACTTATCGATAAGTCCTTAAGGAAGGGGAAGGTTGCTCTCGACAAGGGAGAACCAGCTAAAGCAATCAGATTTCTAGGTGCTTTCCTTGCATACTTTAAAGGAGAATGGATTATTACTGGTTCTAAAGAAATGAAAAAACGCCCTGTGGGCGATGTAATTGAAATACTTCGTAATCAGGGGTATAACATTAAGTATTTAGAACGAGAGGGCTTTCCACCCCTCAAAATAATTGCTAAAGGGTTAAAAGGGAGCATTACTCGGGTCGATGCTTCAATTTGCAGCCAGTTTATTTCCTCTTCTTTGCTCATTTCACAAACCCTATCGGCTGATGAAATGGTTGAGCTGAAAAACCAAATAATCAATTCACCCTATATCCACCAAACCATAAGGTTACTAGCATATCTTGGGATCAACAATACCTGGGAAAAGCAGGAACTTCTTATTGAACACGAACTGCACGATGGCACCGAATTATCCATTGAGTCCGATTGGCTATCTGCAAGTTACTGGTATCAATTGGTTGCTCTTTCCTCGAAAGCTAATCTGAAACTTAATGGGCTGAACCCAAAAAGCGTTCAAAGCGACGCCATAGTCAAAGAAATATTTGAATCTCTCGGTGTAAAAACTACTGAGGTTTCGGGAGGTGTTGTACTTTCAAAGATTAAGCAGAAGTTAAAAAGCCTCGAGTACGATTTAACCAACAACCCCGACCTTGCCCCTTCATTGGTTGTGACTTGTGTTGCAAAAAAAATCCCCTTCCGATTCTCTGGAATTGAAGTACTTAGACAAAAAGACACAGACCGTATTATAGCCATGCAAACACAAATGTCTATTCTTGGGGCAAAGCTTAATGTTGAGAAAAAGGGTGAATTTGAAACCCTGACTTTCGATGGAAAGTCAAAAATTCCAAAGAAAGGCGAGTTAAGGTTTTCAACCTTTGGCGACCATAGAATGGTGATGTCTCTTGCTCCCCTCTCGGTTTTAGGGCCTAGCATTTGCATCGAAGACCCCCGTACAGTTGCAAAATCGTATCCTTGCTACTGGGATGATTTCAAAAAGATTGGTTTTCTGATAAGTCAACAAAACGAGTAGAAAAACTGTTTCCTATTTATATTACTTTGCCTACACCTTGCAAATCTTCTTTTGATTTTGCATCTTTGAATGTAGGTTAGACAGTATAAATGTTCTATCATGCTCACATTCAGGGATACACAAATTGCTTTTGCATGGCGCTCAAACAATGAACTTGTAAAAGCTAAATGGCTTTTCGGAGCAATCTCCTGGTCGCTTTTTGTTAGGATTGGTGAGAACCTTACTAAACTCGCAACCACCCTTCGGCTGCCTATCGCTTGGTTTGTAAAACCAACCATCTTTAGTCATTTTGTTGGTGGAGAAACGCTTGCAGAATGCCTTCCTACAGTTGAGCGTCTTCAAAAATTCGGGGTAGGTTCAATTCTAGACTATTCCGTTGAGGGCCAGCAATCGGAAGAATCTTTCAGCCTAACTTACAACGAAATTCTTCGAACAATTCAGTTCGCCACAAGTAACCCAAGCATACACTTTGCTGTTTTTAAACCCTCGGGGATTGCCAGAGTTGAACTGCTTGAAAAAGCGAGCAATAGACATATACTCGATGAAAATGAAGAAAATGAACTAATGCTTTTCAAAGAGCGTGTGAGCAAACTTTGCCAGACATCTGCAAACTTGAATATACCAATACTAATCGATGCTGAAGACTCATGGTATCAACCTGTTATTGACAGCATTGCGCTGGAAATGATGCAGATATACAACAAGGAAAAGGCTATAGTTTACAATACTCTTCAGCTATACAGAGTGGATCGCCTTAAATATCTTCACTCTCTACTTAACAATGCTATTGAAAACAAATACATTCTTGGTATAAAACTCGTTCGTGGAGCATACATGGAGAAAGAGCGCAATCGTGCTTCAAAGTTAGGGTATCCTTCTCCTATACATGATACAAAAACTCAGACTGATGAGGCCTTTAACCTTGCACTTAGGTTCTCGGTTGAAAACATCAACCATATTGCACTTTTTTGTGGAACTCACAATGAAGAGAGCATTGCATTCATGCTTCAGCTAATGGAAGAAAAACAGAGGGCAAAGAACGATCAACATGTTTCATTCTCGCAGCTTTATGGCATGAGCGACAATATATCTTTTGCTTTAGCAAATGAAGGGTACAACGTTTCAAAGTACATACCCTATGGACCAGTAAAAGAAGTTCTTCCCTACCTTATACGTAGAGCACAAGAAAATACATCGGTGAAAGGGCAAACCGGACGAGAACTCGCCCTCATCAAACAGGAAATAAATCGGAGAAAATCAACACTTTAAGCTTTAGCCCAATAATTAAACTTAATTGATTAAAGCATAATTTTTTATCGTTGAAATTAACTTTCTTAAAAAATCGATTGACAAAACAACAAAATAATGAAATTCGACAACTCTGAGAACGTAATAAAGATTCAAATGCAAAAGAGGCTTCTGGCTGTTCTTACAGCCATACTAGTTGCTTTGGTTTACACAACCGATATCGGGATTTATTTCCATAAAGTTACAGGAATCCCGCGCTATGCCCTTACCATTCTGTTTGTTGGGCTTTACTTTTCGTTTTACATCTACCATATCATTGCTGCTTCATCGTTCGTTTTCTATAGCGATGAGGAAGGGAAGGTTATCATCCGGTTCTATCAGCTCAACCTGTTCAATACTAGCAAGAACTCATACGAAATCCCAAAAAGCGAATTCATGGGTTTTCAAATACAAAAGAAAGGTTTGGGTGTAAGAGAAGAGGTTGTTGTTTTTCGGAAATTTCAAGGGAACATTGTACGATATCCACCATTCAGTATTAATGCTCTAACTGTCAAGGAAAAATCAAATTTTCTTAAATCGTTATCGAGCTACTCAAAGATGGATAAATCCTAATACGCGCTATGGAATCGCCCTTGTCAAACGCCTCACATACAGCCAACAGTCATAAAAACGATAACCTAAAGTACCAGATAGGCATCGATATGATTCCTCTCATAGGTAGCATCAATGCAAAACGCTTGATTGCCTACTGTGGTGGAGTGGAGGCTGTTTTTAAAGAGAAGAAGAAGACACTTATCAAAATACCAGGGATTGGAACAACAATTGCGCAAGAAATTGTAAATCAGAAAGTTCTAGAAAAAGCCGAGAAGGAGGTTCTTTTCATAGAAAAGCACAACATCCGTGCGTTTTTTTACTTAGATCCAGATTATCCACAACGTCTTCGTAACTGTGAGGATGGCCCAATTGTTTTATTTGTTAAAGGAGACAAAAATTTAAATCTAAACCAAAAGCAAATAATTAGCGTTGTTGGTACTCGTAGCATCACCGACTATGGCAAGGAGATATGTGAGATGCTTCTTCAGGGGCTTGCTCAAAGAGGGCATAAGCCTATTGTTGTTAGCGGCTTAGCTTATGGGGTCGATGTTTGTGCCCATAGAATGGCTTTGAAACTTGGGTTTCCTACAGTAGCTGTGCTAGGTCATGGACTTGATAGAATTTACCCTCTCATTCACAGAAGCATAGCCAAAGAGATTGCCTCTACTGGAGCACTAGTTACCGATTTCCCCTCTGAGACCACTTTCATCAGAAACAATTTT
>CAYZSD010000110.1:0-9789 GCA_964481075.1 uncultured Rikenellaceae bacterium
AACCAAGTGAGTTTACAGCAATTAAGGCCGATGGAACCCTTTGCCCTGTTTTGGTGTACGGAAATCCTATTATACGTAATGGCGAGATTGTTGGGCGCAGGGGAATGATTGTGGACATATCGGAAAGAAAAAAACAAGAGGAAAAGCTTTTAAAAGCAAAGGAAGAATTGGAACGTATAAACAACACCCTTGAGCAAAACGTTGTCGAGCGCACCAAGCAACTTACCGAGGCTAACACTCAACTTTTAAAGGTACAGAAAGAGAACTTGCAATCGCAGTTCGAGGTGCTAAAACAACAGGTTAACCCTCATTTTCTGTTCAATAGTTTGAACGTACTAACCTCGCTCATCAAGGTCGATCCCGACCTGGCCGAATCGTTCACCGAAAGGCTATCGAAGGTTTACCGCTACGTGCTTGAGAACAAGGAGAAGGATTTGGTTAGCCTCAGCACCGAACTCGAATTTTTGAATGCCTACCTATTTCTTCTCGAGATTAGGTTTATGAAGAAACTTTTCATCGATGTGAAAATCGACAAATTGTATTACGATTATCAGATTCTACCCATTGCTATTCAACTAATTATCGAAAACGCCATTAAGCACAACACATTCTCAAAGGTGCAACCCTTGATAATTGAAATATTTGTCGATAACCAGCAACAATTGAATATTATTAATAACCTCAACCTAAGAGAAACTAAGCTAATTTCAACTGGAGTTGGGTTAGAAAACATAAACAGAAGGTATGCCCTGGTATCAGATCATAAACCTGAGTTTGTAAAGACATCAGAACATTTCATTGCAAAGCTCCCATTGCTCAAACCCGAAAGAATAGAAAACGAATAATTATAATTCTAAATATGAAAGTTGTAATAATTGAAGACGAATCGTTTGCCGCTATGCGGTTAAAAAAGATGATTCAGGACTTTAACCCTGATATAAAAATAGTTGCCGAACTCGAATCGGTTGCCGAATCGGTGAAGTGGTTCAAATCGAACCCCGAACCAGATCTTATTTTCCTTGATATTCACCTTGAGGACGATCTCAGCTTCGCCATCTTCGAGCAGGTGAATATATCAAGCCCTGTAATCTTTACCACTGCTTTTGATGAGTACGCCATTAAGGCGTTTAAGCTAAAAAGCATCGATTATCTGCTTAAGCCCATTGTACACGAGGAGCTGGCTGCTGCATTAAAGAAGTACGAGCAGTTTAGCGGCTTGCATCGAAACTCAGTGGATCTGCAATCGCTCTACAATCTGCTAACTGCAAGCGAAAAGAAGTATAGGGAGCGTTTCTCCATTTCGGTTGGCACAAAGATTAAAATGGTTGAGGTAACCGATATTGCCTACTTCTTTGTGATGGATAAAGGGGTTTACCTTCGAACAGCGCAAGGAAGCACCTACAATATCGATTTTACCTTGGATAAGCTGGAGGAGATGCTTAACCCCGATTCATTCTTCCGCATAAACCGTAAGTACCTTGTTAACATCTCGTCCATTGCCAATATGGTGGCTTACTCACGCGGTCGCGTGAAGTTGGAACTAAAACCTAAGGCCGACAATGAGTTTGATGCAATTGTAAGTGTTGACCGTTCTAGCGAGTTTAAAAGGTGGTTAAATCAATAGAATAATTGTAATGTCAATTTTAAAAACATATTTACAAAAGCCAAGGTAATTGACGCACAAAACAATGAACATCAGGTTTTATGTGTTGGTCCTATTTCGGTTCTTCCCGAATTTCAAAATAGAGGGATTGGGGGCATACTCTTAAATGAATCAATAGAAACAATATGACACTTGAAGAATTAGGGTACAATGAAGATTTTGAGGCATTTAGAAATGAACATAAGCTAAATGACTTTGAAATAGGCAGAATAATCGCTGAACACAAGGAACGCTATACGGTAAAAACAATACAAGGGGAATACGATGCGGAGATTACTGGAAATATGCGATTTTCGGCTGTAAGTCGTGAAGATTTTCCTGCCGTAGGCGATTGGGTTGCTTTATCAACGTATGGCTCAGATTCTGCTATTATATATAAAATTTTACCAAGGTACTCAACTATTAAACGACAAGCAGTTGGACAATTCGGAGAAATTCAAATTATAGCAACAAATATTGACTACGCCTTTCTTATTCAAGCAGCCGATAGAGATTTCAATATAAACAGACTTGAAAGATACCTCACGATTTGCTACACATCGAATGTTTGCCCTATAATTTTACTCAATAAAATAGACCTTATTGACGAGCAAAGATTAAATGAACTATTGGAAAGTATTAAATTACGAATTAAAGAAGTTCCAATCATTGCCATTAGTAACGAGACTCAAAGCGGATACGAAACTATAAGAAAAACTATTGAAAGGGGAAAAACTTATTGTATGCTTGGTTCTTCAGGGGTTGGAAAATCAACCCTATTGAATAATCTTTCTGGCAGAAGTATAATGAAAACGGATTTGATCAGTCAAAGCACCAGTAAAGGGCGACATATAACGAGTCATAGAGAATTAATTGTGCTTGAAAGTGGTGGAATTCTTGTTGACAACCCCGGCATGAGAGAAGTAGGAATTGCCGACACAGCTTACGGAATAGAAACTACATTTGACAAAATTATTAGCATCTCCAATAAATGCAAATTCAAGGATTGCACCCATACAACCGAGACGGGTTGTTCCGTTCTACAAGCCGTTGAAAAGGGAGAAATTGAAAAAAACGCCTTAGAAAATTACCTGCGTATGGAAAGAGAAAAAGCACATTTTGAATCAACAGTTGAAGAACGGCGCAAGAAAGATAAAGTATTTGGAAAGATGATGAAGAATTACAAAAAGGATATGAAGAAGAATATGCACTAAGCACAATTAAAACATCAGACAATCAGAGCAATGGCAATAGTTGTAAATAACCGAAACCAGCAGTAAATATCACGGTAATAATGAACATTTTAAACATATAATCTAACGCACTTATGTCTGCAAGTATTTTCGACCTCAAAAACATTACACCTAACGATGCAATGCTAACCCATGAGCTTGGCACATCAATGGATTGGCTCTGGCAAATTCGCAATTATATTGACGAGAATTATGGCGATTTATCGGTCGAATGGAAGTACTACGGGCAGAAGTCGGGCTGGGTACTTAAGCTGTTTCACAAGAAGCGAAACGTGCTGTTTGTAGTACCCCTAAGTGGCTCATTCAAAGTTGTTTTCACCTTTGGCGAAAGAGCTTTCTACACAATTATCGACAGTGAAATACCCGACAACATTAAGCATGAACTGTTAAATGCCCCAAAGCATACCGAGGGCCGAACAATTCATCTTCACATTACGACTAACGAGCAGATTCCTGGGGTGTTTGAATTAATTAGAATTAAACTAAGAACATAGTGAATTTATGAGCAGATTTAGAATAAAGGAAAGTATGAAAACAATGTTTTTGTTATTTCAGAATAGTTTCCAAAACATAAATTGATTTGTTCGAAAACGAACACGAGAGTGTTTAAAAACGAACAGTTTTCTTTTAATGTAAATCCAAAAAAATTGTCATTGTGGTTGATACATAGTGCTATACCTTGATTGGAGTGTTTTTTGATGTTTATTGATTTTGGATTCATTAAACCTCCAATGACCATGCTAAAAAACTACCTTCTGATTGCGATTAGGACTTTCGTCAGGAATAGAACCACATCCTTTGTAAATTTTTTAGGGTTAACCATCGGACTGGCATGCAGTTTGCTGATTTTTTTGCACGTTAACGAGGAACTCGGTTACGATAGGTTTCATTCAAAGA
Source organism: uncultured Rikenellaceae bacterium (assembly GCA_964481075.1). Taxonomy (GTDB): domain Bacteria; phylum Bacteroidota; class Bacteroidia; order Bacteroidales; family Tenuifilaceae; genus MWFE01. The sequence goes on from CAYZSD010000110.1 coordinate 3,793, forward strand.
GTAATCGAATTTTCAGGGTACTCTCCATCGACAATGCCCTAGGAGTGAGCAATAACGTGGTTGGTATTACCATACCTGCTCTTGCTCAGGCCATGAAAGCCGAAATACCCGAGGTTGAAGATGTTGTAAGGATTGCATGGGTTGGAAGAAATCTTGTAAAATATGAGGAGAATACTTTTTATGCCGAGAATACCTTTCTCACCGATCAAAGTTTCTTGGAGGTGTTTGATTTTGAACTGATAGAGGGTGACCGTAAAACTTGCCTTGTTGAACCAAATTCAACTATCATCACTAAGTCCATGGCAGATAAGCTGTTTGGCGACCAGAATCCGATGGGAAAAATCTTTACTGCGGCTGGCTCCAACGACCTTGTGGTTTCAGGAATCCTAAAGGATGAGACAAGACCCACACATCTCAAATTTGATATAGTCATCTCATTAAATCCTTCACCCTCCGATTCCACTTCAGCACAATTTTTGAATTCATGGCGTTCAATTGCAATGGTGGAGTATGCCCTTTTGCGTGATCCTGCCAGAGCTGATGAGGTTGTTGTACAGATGGACTCACTTCTTCGAAAGAACAATGTTATTGAAGCCTGGAATGCAACCCTTCAACCTCTGCAAAAAGTTCACCTTTATTCAGGCGATATCCTGTTCGACAACTTCAACAATAATAAGGGGAATATTCGCTACGTTCAGTCATTGTCGCTAATAGCAATCATTATCCTATTGATTGCCAGCTTCAACTACATGAATCTTTCAACGGCACGTTCTGTTGGTAGAGCACGGGAAGTGGGCGTTCGAAAAACTTTAGGCGCATACAGGCAGCAGCTTATTGGTCAGCATCTTTCAGAGGCTTTTTTGCAGATTCTTGTTTCTCTAATAGTTGCTGTTCTGGCAGTGGAGATACTTAACCACTACTTAAAAATTTTCAGCTCAACAATTTTCAGTTCATTTATTGCAAATCCATCTTTGCTAGCTTATTTATTGATTTTAGTTTTTGTGCTTGGAGGTCTGTCAGGCTTGTATCCTGCAATTGTCCTCAGCTCGTACAAGCCTCAGCTTGTGCTAAAAGGAAGGTTTGGGTCAGGGAAAAAGGGTTTGCTTCTCAGGCGGATGCTAGTCTCATTGCAGTTTATTGCTGCTTTCGTAATGATTTCGGGAACTATTGTGGTTATCAATCAGGTGGAGTATAGCTTAGCGAAAGATAAAGGGTTTAACGCATCGCAGATAGTTAATATTAGGCTTGATAACAGAGATCTGTTTGAAAAGTATAAAACCTTGGAGGAAGAGCTAAAGAAAATTCCTGGAATTAAGATGATAGCAGCATCGAGTTCAATGCCTGGTCTTGGATATGGACGCAGGGTGATAATACCCGAAGGATCGCAGGACACCGATACATGGATTACTAGCGTCTTCTCAGCCAACGAAAACTTTATTCCCCTAATGGAAATGGAAATAGTCGAAGGTGAAAACTTTCGCGAGAATATGAGCCAGCAACCTTCCCCGGTAATAGTAAATCAATCCTTGGTAAAGGCAGCAGGATGGGAGAATGGTTTAAACAAAACCATCAAATTAGGTAATGGACAAGAAATGCAGGTTATTGGTGTTATTAAGGACTTCCATTTCACCTCGCTCCGTCATTCCATTGAGCCAATTATGATTAGCTATAGAGCTGGGGCTAACGGTGTAGTATCGTTGAGGGTTGATGAGTCGAATATGGGTCAAACCATTAAGTCGATTGAACAGGCTTGGAAAAATGTTAATGGGAGCATTCCCTTTGAGTATAAATACTTCGATGAAACACTTGCCTATCTTTTCGAGAAAGAAAAGGAGTTTTCAATGCTATTCTTTCGGTTTACTCTTCTATCGATATTTATTGCTGTTCTCGGGGTGTTCGGTCTTGCAACCTATTCGGCCGAGCAGCGAACCAAAGAGATTGGCATTCGAAAAACCTTTGGGGGAACCACAAAGCAAATGCTGATGCTACAAACCAACGACTACACGATGCTAATACTATTTGCAATAGTAATCGGAACGCCAATTTCTATCAAGCTGATGAGTAGTTGGCTGGAAGGGTTTGAGTATAGGATTTCGTTGGATAGTACTCCTTTTATTCTCGCATCAATTCTTTCGCTGGTCGTTACTATTTCAACAGTTAGCATTCAATCCTTTAGAGCTGCACAGATGAACCCAACGGAATCGTTGAAGTATGAGTAATAGTTGAAGTAAATGGAATAGATTAGAACTTTATCTTAATGCTTTCGAAATGTGCGAAATAACGAAATATCGCAGCCGAATTGTTCTCTGTTTGATAGCGCTGGTAATGTTTTTGGGTGAATTATCAAGTTGCCGTAACAGCAGTATTTCTTTAAATTTAGACAAGGAAAAGCAATTGGTTGAGGATGCAATCCGTAGTAGCATTGGCTGGGCTAAGAATAAAGACCTTGACGTGCTATATGGCGTAATTGCGAATGACTCAAATTTTCTTGAGGTACATCCAAATAGCAGGGTAGTTTTCGGAATCGAGAATTTCAGGAAGGCTGAATCCTTCTGGATGCACCCCGATTTCAGGGCAATCAGCTACGAGATAAGGGATTTGAGAATCAACATTTCACAATCGGGTACGGTTGCTTGGTTCTTCTGCTATCTTGATGACATAAACGAGTGGAAAGGTCAACCCGCCAACTGGGAGAACACGCGATGGACGGGAGTACTTGAAAAACGCAACGGTAAGTGGAGAACAGTGCAGCAGCATTTCTCGTTTGCGAGTGAGTAGCAGAAACGTAATTATTTTAAACGGAATTTGTTGAAATCATTTGAGAGGAGTTACCATGGAGAAAAAAAGCGAAATGACAAATATTGAAATGAAAAACCTGATTAGAAAGATCATCTTTAGGTTTTCATTGGTGCCAATAGTACTTATGCTTCTAATTCTTTTACCAGCTGGAACGTTCAATTTTTGGCAGGTTTACCTCTATATCGCAGTACTAGTTCTACCCATGCTCTTTGTACTGTTTTACTTTTTAAAAAACAATCCTAAGTTTCTGGAACGCCGAACCAGGGCGCAAGAGAAGGAGAAGACACAAAAAATTAATCAAATAGTTTTTTTGTTAATTTTTTTTACCGGTTTCATTATTCCAGGTTTTGACAAGCGATTTGGCTGGTCGGAGGTGCCAGTTTGGATTGTTATTATTACCGACATTGTTATTTTAAGTGGATACATTATAATCTTTACTGTTTTTAAGCAAAACAGCTACGCTTCACGAATAGTTGAAGTTGAAAAGGATCAAAAAGTAATATCAACCGGAATATATGGCATTGTAAGGCACCCAATGTACATCGGAGTTCTGATAATGTATATACCTACCCCTTTGGCCTTGGGTTCATACTGGGGATTGATCCCAATGGCTACAATTCCTGTTGCGCTGGTAATAAGAATTATTAATGAGGAGAAGGTGCTAAAAAGAGAATTGCCAGGGTATAATGAGTACTGCACGAAAACAAAATACCGATTAATACCTTACTTGTGGTAACTGGTTGAAAATTAAATTATAAGATTGATTAATTCCAAAGCATACAGATTGATATTATTTGCTGGAATGGTATTATTACTGGCAATTCAATCATGCTCTGCTAAAACAAAAAAAATAATAGAAGGTAACCGGATTGAAAGCCTTATCGATTCAATTACATTGTTACTCAACCAGTACTACGTTTTCCCTGATGTTGCCAAAAAAATTGAGGGTCATCTTAAGGCGGAGTATGCTAACGGACACTTTAAAAATCTACAAAACGATGAGGAAATTGCTGAAAAGATTCACCAAGAAATGAACTCAATAGCCCATGATCTCCACCTACGTATTTTGGTGGCAGGCGGTTCAATGTCGTCTGTCCAGAACAGAAAAAGAGTTCCAAATTATAGCTATCAAATAGTAAAGGAAATACAGGATTTTGGGTTTATTCGAACAGGTAAAATGGATAATGACATTGGATATCTCGAAATCAGAGGGTTTCCACCCCTAAACACATCAAAGCCAACTATTGATGAGGCGATGAGCTTTGTTGTAAATTCGAAAGTGCTTATTATTGATTTAAGAAGGAATGGTGGGGGAATACCAGAAACAATAAAGTATATCAGCAGCTACTTTTTCGAAAAACCAACCCATATCAACAGTATTTACTGGAGGTACTTAGATAAAACCGTTGACTTTATCACACTTGAGAACGTTGGCGGCAAAAAAATGGCAGAAGTTCCAATTTTTGTCCTTACAAGCTCATTTACTGTTTCGGGCGGCGAAGAATTTGCGTATAATATTCAAACACAAAAACGAGGTTTACTAATCGGTGAGGTTACAGCAGGTGGGGCAAATCCCAGCGATATTTTTACAATTGATAATTTTAGATTTTCCATTCCAACAGGCAGGGCAATTAACCCAATTACAAAGACAAACTGGGAAGGAGTGGGTGTTAAACCCGATATTGAGAAGGAATCAGCAGAAGTGTTGGAGTATGCCCATGAAAAGGCTTTGCTTTTAATTAAATAGAATTTTTTACAATTTATTTTGGAGGGTTATGGTTATGAAAACCAAACAAACTGCATTAAAATTTGACGAGATTAACCGAAAACGAAAAGAAGCAAACGAGAGGTTTGCAAAGCTAAACTCAAAAAAAGATGAAAAAAGCAATTGAATACCAGGTTGTAAACTGGGAGAATATCACAAAAACCGAGCATAAAGGCGAGCAGGGAAATGCTTACTGGCAAACTCTTCAATTTGAAGGATTAAGAGTGAGAATTGTTGAGTACTCAAAAGGCTACCTGGCCGATCACTAGTGCCAGAAGGGTCATATTGTCCATTGCCTCGAGGGTGAATACTTGAGCGAACTGAGCGACGGCAGCAAGCAGGTTTTAACCAGAGGGATGACCTATATCGTATCCGACGATGCGAGTTCACACAGATCTTCAACCGATACTGGGGTAAAGTTGCTGATTATTGATGGGGATTTTTTGAAAAAGTAATTTAGGAAAAGTCTTGATTGATAAATATTTTACCCAATCACCTTAACTTTTCCAGTAACAGTTTTCAGTAATACTTTAGGTTTTTGGTCGCCCCTTATAAAACTACAAACCTTATAATCAACCAGCTCCTTAAAATCAGCTTCATTTTTGTAGATCATTTTTTTGGATTTAAACACTTGCTCGGTGTCGAATTTATAGGGGCAAACGATTTTCCCCTTATCTGCCCTCGCGATAAACTCAAAACTTCCTTCTATCGGATTTCCATTAAAATCGAGAGTTACGGCTCCAAAATTTGAGTCGTTGCAATTTTTTAAACCAATATTAATATTTTTCGAGTCTCCAGTCGTAATATTAAACCTACTTCCTGAGTAGTATTCAATTATAATAGTGTCTTTTGCCGAAAGGCTCCAGTTTTTTTCATCATATCCCTGTGCAGATAAGTTATTGGTTAGTGAAGTACTAACTGTAAGGACTGATAAAAAAGCGGCTAATTTGATTATTGTTTTCATGGTATATTGTTTTTAATTAATTTATTCGTATCTCAACTTTTCAGCCAGATTTTTACTGCTTACTTTAAATGTTGTTGCTAAGCTAACAGCTATTAAAATGATTGCAATTAGGATTATTGCATAAATAAAACTATCCACTTTAATCACTACCCTGTTTGCATATTTCGTTAACCAATCGTTAAGCGCAATGTACGATAGCGGAAGAGCCAGCATAACTGCTACTACAAGGGGAATTAAAAATTCCTTGAAGTAGATTCCGAATAACTGTCCAAAAGATGCACCAAGTACTCGTCTGATTCCCATTTCTTTAGTTCTTGATGTTGATATCAAATACGAAATAGAAATAATACCAACCACCGAGAGAAGGATGCTGATTAATGAAGATATTAAAAGTATGCTTTTAATTGCCGACTCCTTGCGGAATGTTGTTTTGTAGAAATCTTCAAAAACATAGTGGCTGAATGGAACC
>CAYZSD010000110.1:9889-11886 GCA_964481075.1 uncultured Rikenellaceae bacterium
TACCCCACCTGAATTTCCTTTTCGACTGGTTGATCCGTTTGTCTTACCTGAGTAATATTCGAAATCCAGTTAAGGGGCATATTTGATGATGATGCAAAGCTTTCTATCAAAGGTGATTTTTTTGATATTTCGAGCATTAATTCGTATCGTTGATGTGGTTTTTTCTGTCCACGTTTATCATTTTCTAACACCAAAATATTTTGCCTGTTGAATCCTAGGTTCAACCTTGAAAGATGGTTGATTTGCTTACCAGCAATAATTGAAGCCACTAAAAGAAAAATCGATGTGAAAATCTGAAATCCTACCATTAGCCTTCGCATATTCATTGAGTAGCTACTCCCGGCAACCTTAAGCTCCACAACTCGCGAACTCTTGTACCTCAACGCATCGGGAATGCTAACACTATTGGACAACTTAAGTGAATAGAAAGCGGGAATTAAGGGTATTAAGAAAACAGCTGATAGAAGAATTGTAATGCTTCTGAACGAAAATATGTTGCCAATTGTTAGGTTGATAAAACTTAAATTTAAGAGTTCCCCTTTGATGTAATAGATTATTAGAAGTGTAAATAAAGCCGATGATGCAAAGTAGATCAGGTTTTGAAAGTAAAATTTCAGGAATTGAACTCCCTTCCTTTCGCCGTAAGCTTTATACATTCCTATCCTAAAAATATTCGATATGTTGTTGCCAATGTCAAGAATCATAAAATTTCCAATTACGATGGCAAGAATCAACAAAGCAATCCACGGCAAAAATACAACTAGCTGGTAATTACCGCTTTTAAAAAATGGATGTTGCTGTATGTCGCTTGAGTAAAGATATATTTCATCCAAATTTTGTAATCGGAAGGAGTAAAGATCGCTGCTAACCTGAAAGTACTTCGTAACGAAATCGGTAATTGCGCTTTCTATTTCGGCCTTTAGTTTTTTATCTTTCAACTCTATATAAAAAGTTGCTGCTTTGTAGTTAAAATCTGTTAGAAACCTAGCTGTTTTTCTCGATTCGGTTGATACCAGATAATCGAACCTAAGATGCGATAGCTCGGGAATATCCTCAAAAACGCCACCAACGGTGTATTGCTGTGCGTTATTAAGCAGAAATGTTTTACCCACTGGATCCTCATCGTTGAATAATCTTTTGGCTTCGCTCATTGATAAAAAAATCCTGTCGGGGAACTTCAGCAATTCATCACCATCGCCATTTATCATTCTCCAATTGAAGGTGCTGAATAAGCCAGGGTCAGCAATTATGATATGAACATTAAACGGATCCTTGTCTTCAACCTTTACGGTATGCTCAAATATGAGCACCCTGACAATTTTCTCGATTTGTGGGAAGTTATCCTTTAAAAGATTCAAAGCGACTCCTGCATGGAAGCCTATGATTTTCCCTTGTTCTTTATCGTCCATTATCAATCGGAACACACGATCCCTGTTGGGGTTGTATTTTTCATACGAAAACTCATTCAAAAGAATTGCGCAGAAAACCATCAGACATAAAAGCCCTACTGTAAGGTTAACAATTCTTACCATTGAGTATGAGCTGAGTAGCCTTACTCTTTTTATGCTGTCTACCACTATGTATCGGATCATATTTTTAAGTTTTAGAATTATTGACTAGATATTTTCAACAAAAATAAATACGTGCAATAGGCAAATCAAATAAAGTATATGGATGGCATCATATATGCGATGGTTGAATATTTTGAGACGAGAATTTATTCCATGCGAAATAACAGGAGATAACGAATATTAAAGGTTACGCATCGTGTAAAGTTTGTCAAAAAAGATTCCTCGTTCCGCTGCGCTTCTCTCGGAATGACAAAGAGTTAAAACTCAAAAAAGAAAAAGGAGGAGGGGGTTTACGCCTTGGCGGGCAAAGCCCGCCAAGGCGTAAACCCCCTCCTCCTAAATAATTTATTAAAAAATGTCATTCCGAACGCAGTGAGGAACTTAGCGAAGCGTTTTCACCGTAGGTAATCATTTTCCGTGATTGGA
>CAYZSD010000111.1:0-11877 GCA_964481075.1 uncultured Rikenellaceae bacterium
ATAGGTGTCCTTAACTTTGGAAAAAAATGTTTTACTCCCTGCTTGCTGTTATTGAAGTATTTATTCTCCAAATAGATAAGCGATTCGTCAACTGGAAGTAGAGCCGTTGCGTTTTGTAATGAAAGTTTAACTATTCGTTTTAGAATACTCTTTCGTAAGCTCCCATAATTAATTTCGGGGTAACAAACCGACTCAGTTCCGCCTAGAATTATAAAAACTGGTATTCCAAATAGTTTCCCAACAATCGTGGGAACTACTGACCAATGGCCAGCAAACATTATTACAATAATATCATACTTTCTACAAAGTAGTAATAGATAGAAGAGTTGTTTTAAATAGTTAATAATTAAATTCAAAGGAGTCCATTGAAGTGAGTATAGAGTTACCTTATAGTATTTTGAAAGCAACCTAACATCTTTAAGCACGAAGGTTGCGTTACCTGGAGCTATATATAGGCACTTGTCCATCCATTCAATGATTACAAGGTTAACTTAATCAGCCATTTATTGAAAATCCTTTTAATCAAGTTTTTGTTTGTGTATGAATTTGGTTTGATAGGGTTGAAGGTTAACACGTAGTACATATAATCATTCTGTTTATTGAATATCGAGTATTCCTTTGCCTCAACAATTTCAAAATTGTTTTCAACAAAATGATGAAGTAAAAATTTTTGAAATACAGCCTGATCAACAATCTGCAACGACTCGGGATTATTTACTCGAAGAAACTCAATTAGGTGAGGATGAGGTATGTTGATGAATATTTTTGCTCCCTGAACACAGCAGTTTCTTATATTTGAAAATAACCTTTCATATTTCTCAATAGGGATGTGCTCAATTACATCAGCTAGAATGATAAAGTCAAACTTCTTATTGATATTTATATTTTCTGAGAAGTCGTTTTGAAAAAAAGTAAACCTTTTTTCAGGCAGATTCTTTTTTGCCAGTTCAATGTTCCTTGCACTTATATCAACACCCGTTAAACTGGCTGACTTTGATATTTTGGCAACTAATTTTGTGAATACTCCTATACCACACCCAACTTCCAGAATACTACTACTTCTTTTTATGCCGTATCTTTTTAGGATTTTTGCGAGTATATAATGTCGTAAATTATTCCCAGTTTTAATTTGTTTTGCTGAAAAATCATCGTAGTACTGGGCTATGTTGTGTGATTCTATGTTCGACATTCTTGTTCTAATTTTCGTAAATAAATTTTAAATGACAAAGTTAGTAAAATTGGAGCATGTTACATAATAACCATTTTTTCTAACAAATCTTATTAATACCTTTGACCTATGCTTCAAAAAAGATACTATGAGTAAAGAAGATATTTTGGGCAAAGCATTGAGTCGTTTACCTCTAACCATCGAAGAGGGTGTCATGCTCTATCAAAAAGCAACCTTGTCGGAGCTGATGTTCGTTGCCCATGAACTTCGAAAGTATCATGTACCAGGAAATCTTGTCACATGGCAAATTGACAGGAATGTTAACATCACAAATGTATGCGTTGCGGGATGCAAGTTTTGCAACTTTCATTGCGGCCTAAAGGATAAGAATGCATACATAACCACTTTGCCCGACTACAAGATAAAAATTGATGAGATGCTCAGAATTGGAGGAGAGCAGCTTCTTTTGCAGGGAGGCCTACACCCGAATCTGGGATTGGACTTTTACAAAACCCTTTTCAGCGAGATAAAAGAGGAGTATCCCCGTATCAAACTTCACGCATTGGGTCCACCTGAGATTGCTCATATTGCCCGAAAGGAGAACCTCACTTATCGTCAGGTACTCATTGAGTTGGTTGATTCAGGTCTCGATAGCATTCCTGGCGGAGGCGCTGAGATCCTTGTAGATAGGGTTCGAAGGATTATTTCTCCCGGAAAACCAGACTCACAGGCATGGCTCGATGTGATGCACGAGGCTCACATGTTAGGTATGTTAACCACTGCAACCATGATGTTCGGACATATCGAAACAATAGAGGAGAGGATTGAGCATCTTGTGAAGCTAAGAGAGCTTCAGGGGATGAAACCTCATGGTGCTGTTGGCTTTTCTGCATTTATCTGCTGGCCATTCCAGTCAAAGAATACACGCCTCGAAAGCATGGGTGTTTCCAGCGATATTACACCAAACGAATACATCAGGATGGTGGCTTTAAGCCGAATTATGCTTAACAATATCAAGCATATACAGGCTTCTTGGCTTACAGTAGGAGTTGAAACGGCTCAACTTTGCCTTCACTCTGGAGCCGATGACTTTGGCTCAATTATGATTGAGGAGAACGTGGTTTCTTCGGCAGGTGCAAACCATAAACTCGATGCCTACGGTATCCAAAAGGCAATTAGCGTAGCAGGTTTCGAGCCTCAACTTCGCGACCAATCCTACGAACATATTTCACTTCCAGAAACGGACTTCGATAAAATTTCATTTCGAGGTTAAAAAAATCCCCGTCCGACACCTTTTGTCGAATCGCTGCCGTTTCTTTGCTCAAAAACAATTTGAGCTATGGAAAGAAAATCGAAAAGAGAACACCTCGAGCATTTTAGTATAGCAGGTTTTACCTACTACGATGGGGTGCTGGTGTTCGATAAGCTGAAAATCGGAAGGGAGTTAAGGTTAGTCCCCGAACCATCAAACCAATTCGATAAAAATGCAGTTGCTATCTACCTAAAGAAGTCTAAGTTAGGATACATCCCAAGAGCCCAAAACAGGGAGATAAGCAAGTTTCTTAACTCTGGATACAACCCTTTTCGGGCATTTATCCAGATGGTTGATTCAACAAAAAACCCTGAAGAACAGGTAAGAGTAATCGTATTTATTGAGAAAAAGGGTTAGGTAATCGGTATTTTTTGTATTTTTAAATCCTTTTTTGCTCAAATCTTTAGCTTATGGTCGAACATAAGAAGTTATATCGGGTTTTTCAGCTAATATCAAGACTACGTTCACCTTTTGGTGCTTCAAAATCTGATTTAGCCCGAGATTTCGATGTTTCTGAGCGAACCATCGAGCGTTACTTCGTGCTCCTGAAGGAGCTAGGATTCGAGGTTGAGAAAAAAAACGAGTTTTTCAGTATCAAAAGGATTGATAAGTATCAAGTTAAACCCGAAGATCTTATTGTTTTTAGCTTGGAGGAGGCTGGCGCTATTAAGGATGCAATTCTCAATAGCCCTATTCAGTCTCCTCTTCAGAAAAGCTTGCTATCCAAGCTTTATGCCCTCACTGATATCGATGATATTTCAGAAACGCTCTACCGTCAAGGAACATCAAAGAATATTTCGATAATCAACAGGTGTATAAGGAATAAGCAGCAGGTTCTACTGAAGGGCTATCATTCCGTTAGAAGCAAGAAAGTTAGCGATAGGCTGGTTGAACCCATTAAGTTTTTTAGTTACTACCTCTATCTGCTTGCATTTGAAGTTTCATCGGGTAAGGTTAAGCAGTTTAAAATCGATCGCATAACTTCAGCAGAAGAAACAGGGAGAGCATGGTTGCACGAGAGAAAACATGGATCAAAACGCATCGATTTTTTTGGAATGAGCGGAAGCGATCCCATTGAGATTACTCTTAAGCTAACAACCAGGTCGAGAAGCCTTCTGGAAGAAGAGCATCCAGGTGCCGATGCATCAATCTGGATTAGTGATGGTGTCCCTTATTTTCAGGGAGTTGTTTATTCTTTCGAGGGGATAGGTCGTTTTATTCTGGGATTAATCGATGAGGTTGAGGTTATACAACCACACGAATTAAAAGATTATGTAAATCAGAAGGTTAACAGTTGGCTATCAAAGCAGGAAATGATAAACAGTATTTCAGAATAATCGAATAATTTTAACTTAATTTTTTTGCTATTTTTTTTTACCTCACTTAACTATTAGAGGTTGTAATGCAGGTACATCTGGTATCATTCAATGTCCCATATCCGCCTGACTATGGCGGGGTGATTGATGTTTTCTACAAGATTAAAGCCCTTCATGCTCTGGGAGTTGGGGTGCACTTGCATTGTTTCGAGTATGGAAGGTCTAGTGCCAACGAACTTGAGAAGTATTGTGCAAGCATTGCATACTATAAGAGAGATGTTGGATTTCTCACCCAACTTTCAACAGTTCCTTACATCGTAAAGTCAAGGGGTAGCATGCTGCTTATTCAACGACTGCTAATCGATGACACGCCAATTCTGTTCGATGGACTGCACTGTACATATCCCCTTCTTAATCAGGATTTTACAAAAACAACCCTCGTTAGAACACACAATATTGAGCACGACTACTACAAGGGTCTTGCCCTTACTGAGAAGAATCTCTTAAAGAAGCTTTTTTTTACTATTGAGGCAGTTAGATTGAAACATTATGAAAATGTTCTTAGGCACTGTGATGCCGTTGCCGCAATTTCGATGAATGATTTATCCCATTTCAGAAATATTAACACCAATGCAGAGCTGGTAACCCCTTTTCATCCTTTCGATGAGGTCAGGGTAAAGAGTGGGAAGGGAAAATATGTCCTTGTTCATGGCGATTTGTCTGTGGCAGAAAACATTCAAAGCGTTCAGTGGATCTTTAAAAATATTGTTCCAAATTGCCCATATTCCTTCATTGTGGCTGGTAAAAACCCATCACATTTGCTCGTTAGCATGGCAAGGATGTTGCCTACAGTACAAGTAATTCCAAATCCCGATGCACAAACTATGGCTAAGCTAGTTGAGGATGCTCACGTGAACCTTATCCACTCCTTTTATCCACAGGGTTTCAAACTGAAACTTCTCCACGCCCTTCATAAGGGAAGATTTTGCCTTTGTAACAATCAGGTAGTAGATGGAACAGGTCTTGAATCCTTTTGCTTTACGGCTGTAACTCCTGAACAATTTGTTCAGAAGATTTTTCTGCTTATGAATCAGGACTTTGAGCCAGAACAAGTAAGGTTAAGGGTGGAGAAACTCCACCAGTTTTCTAACGTGCGTCAGGCTGAAAAATTAATAAAACTTCTGGATTTGGGTGCTTAAAATTTTTGTTTGTATTTGGTGCATTTAAAAAAAAATTAGTATATTTGCATTGTAAAGAGTTCCGATTTTGTCGGGATTCTTTTTTATTTACCCTAGAAGTAAATTGAAAATCGATGACCATGTCAAAAGTGACCTATTTAACAAAGGAGGGGCTACAGAAGTTACAGAAAGAGCTCGACCACATGAGAATGGTTGAAAGACCTGCCATTTCACAAATGATTGCCGAAGCCCGCGATAAAGGCGACCTGTCGGAGAACGCAGAGTATGATGCTGCAAAGGAAGCTCAGGGTATGCTCGAGATGAGGATAGCCAAGCTGGAGGATACCATTGCCAGTGCTAGAATAATTGACGAGACGAAGATTGACACAGATAAAGTTCAGATTCTGAATAAGGTAAAGATTAAGAATACCCTTAATGGTACTATCATGCAGTACACGTTGGTTGCTGAGAGCGAGGCAAACATTAAGGAGGGTAAGCTTTCGGTTGGTACCCCCATTGCAAAAGCAATTCTTGGCAAGAAGGTTGGCGAAGTGGTTGAGGTTCAGATTCCTTCAGGACTCGTTAGGTTTGAAATCATTGATATTTCGAGATAATAAAGAGGTTTAAGCTATGGCAACCATATTTTCAAGAATTGTAGCTGGCGAAATACCTTCGTATAAAATTGATGAGGACGACCGCTTTTTCTCATTCCTCGATATCAACCCGTTGGTAAAAGGCCATGTTCTTGTAATCCCGAAGATTGAGGTCGATTACATTTTTGACGTTGACGATAGAACCTTGGCCGACATGATGGTGTTTGCTAAGCGAATCGCCCATGCCCTTGAAAAGGTTGTGCCATGCAAACGAATTGGTATCGTGGTACTTGGTCTTGAGGTTCCTCATGCTCATATCCATCTTATACCTCTTAATAAAGAAAGTGACATAAACTTTCAAAATCCTAGAGTAAAACTTTCACCCGAAGAGTATTTACAACTTGCCAATTCAATTGCAGCGAATCTTTAGCTATCCTTGATTTTTAAAGTAAAGAAGTAGCCCTCTTCGGCTGCTTTTTTTGTATCTATTTCAAATATTTAACGTTAGATATTCTAGTAAAAAGTGAGCATGAACAGAAAGGAGGCAAGGGCTATATCACAACTTCAATTCTTCGTTCCCGATACCCACGAAGAGCTTATGCTTCCTTTGGTCGATGCGTATATCAGTGCTGGGTTTCCCTCTCCTGCCGACGACTACATCGAAGGAAAGCTCGACCTCAATAAGCTGCTTATTCAAAATCCAAGCTCCACTTTTTTTGCCAAGGTAAGAGGAACCTCCATGATTGACATTGGTATTCATGATGGCGATATCCTTGTTATCGATAAATCCCTTGAACCTAAGCATAACTCAGTATTAGTGTGTTTTATCGATGGTGAATTCACAGTAAAGAAGGTGCAAGTGATTAACAACGAGCTATACCTGATGCCTCAAAACAAGAACTTCTCTCCAATTAAGGTTAACAAAGAAGCAGACTTCAGGCTTTGGGGGGTGGTCACCTGTTGTATCCATAATCTTAGGTAGATGATAGCATTGGTCGATTGCAATAACTTCTACGTATCCTGCGAGCGTATATTCAATCCACTTCTCGAGGGTGTACCTGTAGTAGTGCTTTCGAACAACGATGGATGCATCATTTCTCGCTCCAACGAGGCAAAAGTTCTTGGTTTAAAAATGGGAGAACCTGTTTTCAAACGAAAAGAGCTAATTGCTAAGCATAATGTTAAGGTTTACTCCTCGAACTACGCTCTATACGGCGATGTTTCCCAGAGGGTTATGGAAACTCTTCGGAAATTCTCACCCATGATCGAGATTTACTCCATCGATGAGGCATTCATCGATTTCACGGGATTCGATACCAATTTGTATGAGTACGGAAAGCGCATTCGCGCTGAGGTACTTAAAAATATCGGAATGCCCATTGGGATTGGATTTGGACCAACAAAAAGTATTGCCAAAGTGGCCAACAAAATAGCAAAGAAAGGGGATGGAGTGTTCGTAATTGATAGCGAAAGGCAAAGGGATTGGGCACTTCGGAACACACCAATCGACGACGTTTGGGGAATTGGTCGGCGATATGCTGTCCTTCTGAAAAGGCATAATGTGAACACAGCCTACGACTTCACCCAGCTCAACACCGAATGGATACGTAACAACCTAACGGTAGTTGGACAAAGGCTTAAGGAAGAACTTTTAGGTAAGCCCTGTATTAGGCTCGAAACCCTTATGCCAGCAAAAAAGAATATTGCCACTACAAGAGCCTTCGGCAAGAAGCTATCCGACTTCAATCTTATTCGCGAGGCGGTCTCATCGCATGCAACCACTTGCGCAGCAAAGCTTCGAAAGCAGAAGTCGGTAGCAAGCCTCCTTACTGTATTCATCCATACCGATCCCTTCTCCGAAAAGGAGAAATATGTCTCAAAAAGCATAACCGTTTCACTACAAACGGCATCAAATGCCGATACCATCCTTGCGAAGGCAGCCCTTTATGGGCTTAAAACCATTTTTCAGGAAGGGCTTTTGTATAAGAAAGCCGGAGTTATAGTTAGTGGTATTGGCCCGCAGGATGCTGTCCAAGGAAATCTCTTCGAAACCTATAATACTGATAAACTAAATGCCATATCGCAGGTAACCGATTACCTCAATGCTAGGTATGGCAAAAACACCCTGGGTATTGCAGTGAAGGGAAGCAGTAAGGAGTGGAAGCTAAAGCAAGAAAAGCTCTCTCCTAGCTACACCACCCGCTGGGATGATATTCTGAATGTGAAAGTGTAATTAAGTTTATTTACTTCTTCACATCGTAAAAGCACCTCATTGGAGAGTGCAGCGTACCCTCTGTTACAAGTTTCTTGATGCTTTTCTCAACATCCTTCTTATCAATTCCAGAAGCTTCTGCAATCTCGCCAGCTTTCATCGGTTTGCCAGCTTTCTTAATGGTTTCGAGCACTTTGTCTTTTGATTCCATTTTTTTGTATTTAGGTATTAGTAATCTGATTTCTTGCAAATATAATATTCATTGTGATTTCTTGGTCTGTAAGTTATGAATAATGCTATCCATTTCAATGTATTCAACAGTTAGAAACTCAACCATAGATTGATTCAAATCATCTTTTTTTATGTTTAGGATAAGTTTTTTACGTTGAATTAGATTCGTCAATGGAATACCTTTGTAAAAAATCAACTATTAAAACTAATACCTAAATAATTATGAAAAGAACACTTTTTACTTCACTTATAATTTTATGCACTTTTTCTCTTGGTTTTGCGCAGACAGATTCAACCGAGGAGAATGAGACGGGTTCTCCCTTTAGCTTAAGTACCGATTTTGTAAGTCGATACGTTTGGCGAGGATTATTGTTCAATGCCAGTCCAAATATTCAACCTACACTCGACTTTTCTCTTGGAAACCTTTCAGTAGGCGCATGGGGTTCATATGGAATTTCTGATAAGTTCGCTGAGGTTGACCTTTACCTTTCATATACTGTTAAGTACTTTACCTTAACGGTTTTCGATTATTACACCGAGGATGAAACCGACTTGTCGCTTAACAGTTACTTTAAGTGGGGAAAAACTAATACTCCACATTCACTTGAGGCATCCTTGTCTTTCAATGGTACAGAGAAACTCCCATTGACGTTTACTGCATCAACGTTTTTTTATGGTAACGACTGGGATATAAACGGAAATAATTACTACTCAACCTATTTTGAGGTAGGCTATTACAAGCAGATTGGAACTACTCAATTGAACCTTTTTGCTGGAGGTACTCCTGCTAGTGGTTTATACTCCGACAGAGCTGGATTTGTTAATGTTGGGATTAAACTTAGTAAGGATATTGTAGTTTCAGATAAGTACAATCTTCCTGTTTTTGGACAACTAATTCTGAACCCAAACGCCAAGGATATATTCTTTGTGTTTGGCTTAACTCTCTAGCTTGAATTTGTTTAGAAAATCATCTTAAAGAATCTGATTATGGAAGAAAAAATTGTTTCGATACGGTTTAAAATAGGCCTAAACCTAGGTATTGGTGTTTTTATCACTGCAGCAATTCTTATTGCTATTTCAACCATTTCTTTTCGAAATAGTTCAATAAAAGCTGCTCGCGAGGAGGCCTTTGCTAATGCTCGTGAATTTGCATCTCGAGTGAAAGCCCCAATGGAGGAGGCATTGAACGCTTCAGCATCAATTGCAAACGCCTTTTCTGTTGTAGGAACAGGAAGCAGTGAGATTGAAGTTACACGCCATGAGGCTGAACAGATGGCAAGTAGGGTTCTACTAAGCAATAAGGCATTTCTTGGATTTACCATTGCTTATGAACCCGATGCCTTCGATGGGTTAGACAGCAAATTTGTGAACACCCCTCATTCCGATGCTACAGGTAGATTTATTTCATATTTGACAAAAGATGGTTCAAGCAAATTCGTAATAGAACCGTTAATCGATTATGAGACGGCAGAAGCTGGCCCGTGGTACTGGATTCCTAAGCAAAATCGGCGAGATGTGATAAACGGGCCTGTTCTATATCCTGTGCAGGGGGTTGACATGCTAATGGTTTCATTTATGACACCTGTACTAAAATTTGGTCAGTTTGTTGGCGTTACTGGAATTGATATTTCCGTTGACTTTCTGCAGGAAATGGCAAAGCAGTCTGCAATGTTCGAAGGTAATGCCCAAATTACAATTGTATCGTATGATGGCATTATAGCTGCAACAACCGAGAACGAAAGAAATATTAACAAGTCATTAAAGGATATCATGCAGTTAGGTGCTGATCACCAGCTTAACCTTATACGGAATGGCAAGGAGGAAGCAATTACAGATGACGGTAACTTGAATATTTACGTTCCGGTAATCATTGGGAACACAGGCACTCCATGGCAGGTGCATTTAAGCGTACCCTTAAGTTACATTACAGCTGAGGCTTCCCAAGGTATGTGGCGACAAATTTTTATTGGCTTAATATTAACAGTTTTAAGCATATTAGCATTAAATATTTTGGTTGGAGGTTTGGTTAGCCCATTGGTCTCTATTGCATCAATTGCAAACCGAATCTCACAGGGCGATTTATCTTCAGTTCAAAAGGTTAAGGTGTCTAACGATGAGGTTGGTTTGGTTTACAATGCATTTAGGTCAATGGTTGAAAATTTAAGGGGAATAGTTGAAAACATTGTTTCTGGGGCCGATAGTATATCAATGGCAAGCACTCAAATGAGCAATGCTTCACAGCAACTCTCACAGGGTGCAAGCGAACAGGCATCAGGTACTGAGGAGGTTAGTAGTTCTATGGAGCAGATGGCTGCTAATATTCAGCAAAACACCGATAATGCACGCGAAGCAGAAGGGATATCGAAACGTGTTTCGGATGGAGTGCAAAAGGTTGGCACAGCAGCACAAGAAAGTTTAACCTCAATACGTAATATCTCTGAAAAGATTGTTATTATAAATGATATTGCTTTCCAAACTAACATCCTCGCCCTAAATGCAGCAGTTGAAGCAGCTCGTGCTGGTGAGCATGGAAAAGGATTTGCAGTGGTTGCTGCCGAAGTTCGAAAACTTGCTGAGCGAAGCAAAAATGCCGCCGATGAGATAGTCTCGCTTTCAACTAAAAGCGTGAATGTAACCGAAAGTTCCTCAAAACTAATGGGTGAACTTATTCCTGAAATTGAAAAAACTGCAAAGTTGGTACAGGAGATAGCCGCTGCAAGCATGGAGCAGAGTGCAGGTGCCGATCAGGTAAACTCTGCAATACAACAACTTAACCAGGTTACACAGCAGAATGCAGCCGCTAGCGAAGGACTTGCTACCAACTCCGAGGAGCTTAATAGCCAAGCGGAGCAACTTAAGGAAATTGTATCGTTTTTCGTAATTAAATAACAGATTGTAAATGGTATAGCTAAAATGATGCCTCATTGCATTCGTAATGACATTACTTTCTTGTACTTCTTTGCAACTGTTAACCAATTGCCTAACATTTTATCCAAACTCTATTTATCTTTGCCAATAACTTCAAGTCGATAAAATACTATCTCTGAGCTTAATTATAATGTCAAGCATTTACCCAAATACCTTTGAAGAAAAAATTGGCTTTGATCGAATCAGGAAGAAAGTTCTCGATCTTTGCTTATGTGAATTAGGCCGTAAAAAGGCAGCACTAGCAACGTTTAGCAACGATTTCATCAGCATCAACATTAGAGTTTCACAGGCTGCCGAGATGAAAGAAATTTGCTTAATGGACGACACTTTTCCTGTCGATGGTTATACCGATCCCACTACATACCTCGAACGAATCAAGCGTGAAGGATCCTGGATTGATGAGAACGAGATGTTTACCTTACGTCGCTCGCTCGACACCATTAAAGCTTTGCTTTCATTCCTAAAACGTGGCGAAAAGCCAAAATACCCACATCTTGCCATGCTGGCAAATGATGTTGACTATTTTCCCTTTGTTGCCGATAGAATAGACTTACTCCTTAACCGATTCGGGAAGTTGAAAGATAACGCCTCGCCCGAGCTTGCAAGGATTAGAAACGAAATTGCGGCGAAACAATCATCCCTTTCAAAGCGAATCAATGCTATTCTTAAGTCTGCTCAGAATGAGGGAATCGTTGACGCCGAGACCACAACATCAATTCGCGATGGCAGAATTGTTATTCCTGTAAGCGCCGCCAACAAACGTAAGCTAAAGGGTATTATTCACGATGAATCGGCAACAGGAAAAACGGTTTTCATCGAGCCAGTGGAAGTGGTGGAGATAAACAACGAGATTAGAGAGTTGGAGTACGATGAGCATCGCGAAATTGTTCGAATACTCGTAGAGTTTGCCGATACCATTCGTCCTTACTTGCCCGAACT
>CAYZSD010000112.1:0-11843 GCA_964481075.1 uncultured Rikenellaceae bacterium
ATAGGCTCATAGCAAAGCCCATAATGGGTGCCGAGGGTTGCTTAATCAACTTAATAATTCCTCTGTTAATCAGTAGTAAATTTGCGGTATTCATTTTTTCCTCCTTTCTATTGAACTAAACATTCTTGATTTGATAAAGATTTTACATGAAGCAGGTAGCTGTCGTCGAGCGACAGCTCTCCATCAGGATTTACCATTTTCTTAAAGCCCGCGATTGAGCCAGAATAGCTAATCTCTCCTTCTACAATAAGCGCCATCTCGGTTGCGTGCTTGTCGGCCTCGTCGAGATATTGCGTGGTGAGAAAAACGGTTACGCCCTCCTGCCTATTCAGTTTGGTTATAACCTCCCAGAAGTTAGCCCTTGCCACTGGGTCCATCCCAACAGTTGGCTCATCGAGAAAAAGGATTTGAGGACGATGAACCAGCGCCAATGCACAATGCAACCTGCGCTTATTGCCTCCCGACAGCATGTTAGCCTTCTTGCCTCGCTCTGTTGAGAGTTGAAACAGTTCGATTAAAACATCCGCACGCTTGGTAGCCTCTAACTTGGTCAGTCCAAATAATCTGCCTTGAAAAACCAGAAGGTTTTCCAACGTTTCCGTTGGATCAATCTCATTGTCCTGGGATGCCACCCCAATGATTTTCTGAATTGTTGAAGGGTTCTGCTCTGGGTTGATTCCAGAAATTAGGAAGTTTCCCGAATCCTTACTAATCAGGGTGGTTAAAATCTTTACAAGGGTCGATTTCCCTGCACCATTGGGTCCAAGAAGAGTGAAAAACTGCCCCTTTGGAATCTCAAGGCTTACCCCTTTTAGCGCCTCGGTGCCATTGGGGTATTTCTTAAAAAGTTGCTGTACACTAATTTCTGCTGTCATATTCATCTATTTGAAATTATGCAGCAAAAGTATTTCAGCAGCAAGTGCTGGAATTGTAAAAAAACGACAAAAGGGAGTTTGCTATGAATCCAGGTGAGTTTTATTGCAGGTATAGTATCTATCCCTAAACTCTTTGGGTGTGAAACCCGAGAGAGCTTTGAAATCCTTAATAAAATGGGCCTGATCGAAGTAGCCATTCAGGTAGGCATATTCGGTTAGGTTCAAACTCATACTCGAGCTTAAATCCTTTACAGCCTGTTGGAATCGTAAAAGTTTGATTACCTGTTTTGGGGTTTTCCCTAGAAAACGGGAGAATTTTCGTTCCAGGCTCTTGGGGGACACGTAAAGGCAACTTGACAGGGACTGAGCAGAAACTTGCCCTTTTAAATCCTTAATAATCTCAACACCTTTCTCGATTATCAAACTATCGAAGGATGAAAGTGGGGTGAAACGCCTAAGGAGGAAGGCCTCAATAATCCTAATGCGCTCAACTATAGAGTCATGAAGATAAAGCATTTCCTCAACTTCGGCTATTTGTTTGCAGAAGATATCCGAAAGGTCAACGCTCCTATTCTCTATCTCGGAAAGGGGAAAGTCGAAGAAAAAGCAGGCTCCTCCAGCTCGAAAGGTTACGAAAACCACACCAGCCTCTCCGTATGTTGACACATCAGAGAATGAATTGCTTAAGCCGCTGATGATTGATCGGGGTTGATTAACGATTGAACCATCGGGAAGGCAAACCACAAAGGGATTCTTGTAGTGAAACATGAGCTGCACGTTTTCGGTTGGTATAACCCTCTCGGTAACATTATCCTCAAAGATGTCCGATTCCATAAAGCAGTAGTGCTTCACATATTTTTTTAGAAACTCCGATGGTTCAACTATTTGAAACCTCATTGTAAAACAAGAATTTAAACTGAAATTTGATTGTGTTAAGTATTTGTAACATCAAGTTTTTACAACTCTATTCGTATCGTAAAGCTTCAACTGGATTGCTTGTAGATGCCCTATAGCTGAGCCAGCTAACTGTAATAAGTGCTACTAGAACGGCAGCCATGCCCGAGAGTATAAACACCCACCAATGCATCGGTGTTTTATAGGGGAAGCTTTGCAACCATTTACTCATGGCGAAGTATGCAATAGGCAATGCAAGTATCATGGAAAACGCAACCCACTTCAGAAAACCGAAATTTAGCATTCTCAAAATTTCAAAGTCGCTGGCACCATTCACCTTACGTATGCCTATCTCTTTGATACGTTGTGTGATGTAGTAGGCAGCCATACCAAAAATTCCCATAACTGATATTACAATTGCCAGCACAGTGAAGTAGCCAATTAGTTTTGCATTCTTGGCTTCGCGTTCGTACCACTTAGCAATGGCATCGTCCATAAGCGCTGGCTCAATAGGCGTACCTCCTGAAAAATCGGTTGCAACCTTTCTAATGTTTTCCATTACAGCAATGGGGTTACCTCCCTCAATCTTTACGAAAACTGTCCAAGGATAATCATTTGCAGACAGTATTTGAACCAACGCTGGACCTATGGGTTGATACAAGCTGCGGAAATGAAAGTCGTTAATCACTCCGTAAATAGGAAACCGTGTACGACCCATTGAAAACTCAACGGGAAGAGGTTCAAGGTTGAGTTCTCTTATTGCTGTTTGATTAATCCAGTATGAGTGGGGCGAATAGGCTGCGCCAGTGGGTGATCCGGAGATTCCAAAGATATCGAAGAAAGCGGAATCTACCTTAAATACCTGAAAACTTACTTTCTGCCCATCGTCTGAGGAAATGGAATTGTTGTTCCCGCCATCAAGCGGGCTTCCTGCTGTGTATGCCACATCAACAACCCCTGCAATCCTTTTTAACTCGTTCCTAAATGCATCCTTTTCGCCAGGACTAATAGGGTTTCTAAAGAAAATAACATTATCCCGATTGAAACCTAGATCAAAATTTTGCAAATAATTTGTTTGATTTGAAATAATCCAAGTGCAAGCAATAAGCACTATTGCAGCAGTATATTGAAAACCAATTAATAACTTGCCAATAGATCCTTTCGATTTCCTTCGGAATACTCCCTTGAGCACCTCAATGGCTTTGAATTTCGATATGGTTAAGGCTGGTAATGAACCTGATACTATACCTATAGCTACCATACCCAAGATGTAAATTAGAGTGGTTGACCAACTAAATGCAGCGGCAATATCAATCCTGGTATTGAGTAGATTGTTGAATGTAGGCTCGGCAAATTTGGCTAACACGAGTGCGAAAACAAATGATAGCAAGCAAAGCAAAACCGACTCAAAGACGAACTGTAAAAAAACACTTGTTCTGGAGCTACCAAATAGTTTTTTTAGAGCTACCTCTCTACTGCGGAAACTCGATTGAGCTAATGAAAGGTTAACATAGTTGATAACAGCTAGTAGAAGAATAAGAAAAGCAATTGAAGAGAAGACTGTTACTATTGTTTTGCTATTATTATCAACACCCTGCCCACTCTTTTGGCTAAAATAAACTTCTTGCAAAGGTTCAAAGAATAAATCTTTAGCAAAGCCGTTGCTGTATAACCAGAAATTTTCTTTAAAATCAGAAAGTATCTCAGGTGCTTTAGAGGGTAAATCAGTATTAGGTTTTGACATCATGTAAAGGACAAACGAACAATTGCTATAATCACTTAATATTGTATTGCTCTTCCATATATCCTCAAGAACTGTAAAATTCACCAACCCGTCAGCTTTTGGGAAATGAGTGTTAGACCCAAAATCTTCAACTATTCCAGTTACAACAAAATTCAATCTGTCATCAATAATCACCTCTTTTCCAATAGGGTTTTCATTTCCAAAAAGTATTCGTGCATACGATTCTGACAGTACGATGGAGTTCTTACCTATTAGCATTTCCATTGGACTCCCTTCAATAACTTTAAATGAAAAAATATTGAAGAATGATGTATCAACAAGGAAGAAATTTAATTGATGCTTCTGTGTTTTTTCGCTACCAATAATACTTTGCCATCTATAGAAACGAGTAAAGTTCTCAACTTCAGGAAATTTACTCATAAGATCGTTACCCATTGGAGGTGGGAAACTTGAAGCGTTTTCGGTAACTAGTCGGTAAACCCTATCCTTGTTCTCATGAAAACTATCAACAGATATCTCCTGTTTTACATAAACACTTAGTAGGATTACAAACATAAGCGCAAACGAAAAACCTGCAATAGTGATAATCGAGAACGATTTGTTTCGAATTAATTGCTTTACAAAAATTTTAATATTCTTGGATATCATGGTCATTTTCTTTTAGTCATAATAATTTTTTACAAAAAAAAATCTTCAACCATTATGCCAAAAATAATATAAAACTACTATTCAATATCTTGATAGATTGTTATTTCGCTTTGTCGGATTTAATAATTGTACGAAAACATACACTTGGTGTTCAAAATATAACAATTTCAATCCTTCATATTTCAAAATGGACGAAACTGTAAAACGTTTAGGGAAAAACTACTTCACCTCCGATCCGTTATCAACAGCCTCGTTGGGCTGCACAAAGCGAAGTTTTCCATCTTTGTCGGAAGCCATGAGAATCATGCCGTGTGATTCGATTCCACGGATCTTTCTTGGCTCAAGATTCACCAGCACACACACCTGACGACCAATAACTTCTTCTGGCTTAAAGTATTCGGCAATGCCCGAAACTATTGTTCTCTTATCAATCCCAGTATCTATATCGAGTTTAAGTAATTTCTGGGTTTTGGGAACTATCGCGGCAGCGAGAACAGTAGATATACGGATGTCCATCTTAATGAACTCCTCGTAAGATACAGGTTCTTTTTGAGGTGAAACGGACTTACCATTATTGCTGTTTTGCTGTTTGGTGGCTTGAAGCTTAGCTAGTTGTTTCTCAATGGCGTCGTCTTCAATCTTATCAAAAAGAAGTTCTGGTTGGGCAACAATGTGGCCAACAGGTAGAAGGTTTACTTTACCTGAATCATCCCAACCCAAACCCTCCATGTTAAGCATTTTGCTTAACTTCTCGCAGGAAAATGGAAGAAATGGTTTTGCTAGAATAGTAATATTTGCGCAGATTTGAAGGGAAACATTAAGAATGGTAGCAACCCTTTGAGGCTCAGTCTTAAATATTTTCCATGGTTCAGTATCGGCAAGGTACTTGTTGCCTAATCGGGCAATACTCATTGCATCTTTAAGTGCATCGCGAAAACGGAATGACTCAAGGTTCTTCTCTATGCTTTCCTTTAGTGTTTGAAGTTCAGCGATTATCTCATTATCGTAGTCAGTAAGTTCATGAATTACAGGCATTTTTCCATCGAAGTATTTGTGAGTAAGTACCATGGCTCTATTCACAAAGTTTCCAAGGATAGCAACTAACTCACTATTATTTCGGGTTTGAAAATCTTTCCAGGTAAAATCGTTGTCTTTTGTTTCAGGCATATTTGCCGCAAGAACATAGCGAAGCACATCCTGTTTTCCTGGAAATTCCAGAAGGTATTCATGAAGCCAAACTGCCCAGTTCCTGGAGGTTGATATTTTGTCTCCTTCAAGATTTAGGAATTCGTTAGCAGGAACATTATCGGGCAGAATGTAGGTCCCTTCGGCTTGTAGCATGGCAGGGAAAACAATGCAGTGGAATACGATATTATCTTTTCCAATGAAATGAATGAGTCGGGTTTCAGGATCTTTCCAGTACTTTTCCCATTCGGGGGTTAGCTCTTTTGTTGCTGAAATATAGCCAATTGGTGCATCAAACCAAACGTAAAGGACCTTTCCTTCGGCTCCCTCAACGGGAACAGGCACGCCCCAATCCAGGTCGCGACTTACAGCCCTTGGTTGAAGTCCATGATCGAGCCAACTTTTACACTGTCCATATACATTCACTTTCCAGTCTTTATTATCTTCAAGAATCCATTTCTCAAGAAATTTTTGGTACTTATCGAGAGGTAGGAACCAGTGCTTAGTGGGTTTTTGTATTGGTTTAACCCCACTAAGAGTCGATTTGGGGTCTATTAAATCGGTGGCGTTCAGGCTTGTTCCACACTTTTCACACTGATCGCCATAGGCTCGGTCGTTAGAGCAATGGGGGCAAGTTCCAGTTATGTACCTGTCAGCAAGAAACTGGCTTACTTCAGGATCGAAATACTGCTCAGTGGTTTTCTCTTCAAACTCGCCGTTATCATAAAGTTTTCGGAAAAAGCTTGAAGAAAGCTCATAATGAGTTTTTGATGAAGTGCGTAAGTAAATGTCGAATGCTATGCCAAATTCCTCGAATGAATTCTTAATAATTGCATGGTACTTATCAACAACTGCCTGAGGCGAAACTCCCTCTTGACGAGCTTTAATAGTTATGGGGACTCCATGTTCATCGGATCCGCAAACCGACACAACTTCTTCACCTCTCATTCTAAGATAGCGAGTAAAAATATCGGAGGGGATATATACGCCAGCTAGGTGACCAATATGGATTGGCCCGTTTGCATAAGGAAGTGCCGAGGTGATTAAGTAACGCTTAAAGCCATTCATGGTATAAAAAGTTAAGTTAGTCAAAAAGGAGCATAATAATCTTGCTCTCACCAAATAAAATAATTAATTTAGTGGTTGTTAAGCAAAAAGAAAACCGTACAAAGTTAAAAAATATTAGATGTTAACGGAACTAATCTCACCTCCAATTCTAAAAAAAGGCGATACAGTCGGATTGATTGCCCCAGCCCGTAAGGTAGATGCTTCTGAAATTAACCATGCAATCAGAATGCTTGAATCGTGGGGACTTAGAGTGTTACTTGGTGATAATCTTTATGGTAGTGAAAATCAGTTTTCTGGGTCGGATGCTGAGAGAGCTGCCGATTTGCAAGCAATGATAAGAAACCATGAGGTTAAAGCGATTCTTTGTGCAAGAGGAGGGTATGGAAGTGTACGAGTACTGGATCATATAAATTTCAGGGAACTACAAAGGGAGCCAAAGTGGATTGTTGGATACAGTGATATTACAGTTTTTCACAGCATTCTAAGTTCCTGGTACATGGTAGAAACCATCCATGCAACTATGCCCATCAATTTTCCTGCCGATGAGCAACCAAACCAATCAACAGAAAGCCTTAGAAACGTATTATTTGGTAATAGTCCATCATATCGAATTGCTAGTCACCCATTTAATCGATTGGGGAAAGCAGAAGGATTACTTTGCGGAGGGAATCTATCAATACTAAATAGCCTTTCTGGCACAGATGCAGATTTAACAACTGAAGGTAAAATACTATTCATCGAAGATCTTGATGAGTATCTTTATCACATTGATAGAATGATGATGAACCTAAAGCGTAGCGGAAAACTTAGAAATATTGTTGGACTTGTGGTTGGCTACATGACAGGAATGAACGACAATACGGTAAGCTTCGGAAAAAATGCCCTTGAAATAATCCGGGATGCTGTCGATGAATATGATTACCCTGTTTGCTTTAATTTTAACGCTGGCCATAGTGAACCTAACCTTGCATTAATTTTTGGTCGAAAAGTAGAAATGACTATTGACAGTGAGTCAGTTATGTTGTCTTTTTCTCCTGCTTCCTGCAAACTAATGTAAAGACTTTCCTCTGCATAAGAAATCCTTCCTTATTAATTATTCTTAGTATTTAATACAAGGAACTTAAGAGTTTTTTTGTATAAAACAGTTTGACAACTGGTTAATAGTTAGGTGTTTAATCGTTTTTCACACCACTAATTTTTTATTATCATAAAAATTAGTTGAAAAAAGATGGAATTTATTTTCATTTTTATTTATTTTTATAGAATATTTTTTTTTGAACACTTTGAATTTATTTTCTATAAACTCTTTTTAGCTAATCGTTGTTTACATAGTAATATGAAAATCACATATATTATGAAAAGAATACTACTTACACTAGGTCTGATGCTTGTTATGTTTGCATCATTTTCACAAACAAAAGAGCTTCAGAGCGATTTACAGGTAATATCTTCTGCTGGAGGATACAATGAAGCAGAAGGAATTTCACTCAGTTGGACACTTGGTGAACCAGTGATTGAAACATTTTTTAATGAGAGCTTAGGTATAATGCTTACCCAAGGTTTTCAACAGGGCGATTATCAACCTCCCAAATATGCTCTCACATTGCTTGCTGCTCCCAGTAATATTGGTGCAAACCTAAATGGTGAAGGTGAGTATGAAGAGGGGACTATTGTTGAGATATCAGCATCTGTGGTAGCAGGTTATACATTTACTGGTTGGAGTGGTTTGGAAGCCGATGTGGAGTTGGTTGAAAATCCTCTTCTTTTGCAGACAACCTTTGAAATGCCAGCTAGAGAGGTTACGTTAACTGCAACTTATGAACTCACAAACTTCAATGTCTTTGTTACAATTTTACCCGACGGTGCTGGTACAGTTGATGTAGAAGAATTCTATAATATGGGAGACAATGTTTCTTTACAGGCGATTACGAATGAGGGGTATATCTTTAGCAACTGGACTATTGATGGAAATATTGTTGAGGTTGAGTCGCTTTATGAGTTTATTATGCCAGACAATGATGTTCAGATAGTGGCTAACTTCCTTAAGATACTAACAATTACTGCTCTTGACAATCAAAAGGTATATGGAAATGAAGATCCATTACTGGAAGTAAGTTATGAAGGGTTCATGAACGACGACGATGAGTCAGACCTTGAAGGAGTGCTTGTTGTTGCACGTGAGGGAGGAGAGTCAGTTGGAAACTATACAATATCTGCTTCTGGTCTTACTTCTCCAAGTTATAGCATAGTTTACGTTGATGGTGAATTTGAGATCACCGCCAAGGGTCTAACCGTTACCGTGCTCGATGCCGAGAAGGTTTACGGTGATGATGACCCCGATTTCTTCGCTGAGATCGAAGGCTTCGCATTCGATGAGGACGTAACCGACCTCGGTGGTACCCTGATTATCGACCGAGAAGCTGGCGAGGACGTTGGTCTATACGAGATGACCGCTTCCGGGTTGATATCAGACAACTACACCTTCACGTACATAGATGGCGAATTCGAG
Organism: uncultured Rikenellaceae bacterium; assembly: GCA_964481075.1. Taxonomy (GTDB): domain Bacteria; phylum Bacteroidota; class Bacteroidia; order Bacteroidales; family Tenuifilaceae; genus MWFE01. The sequence continues at coordinate 8,924 of CAYZSD010000112.1, forward strand.
ATCACCGCCAAGGGTCTAACCGTTACCGTGCTCGATGCCGAGAAGGTTTACGGTGATGATGATCCCGATTTCTTCGCTGAAATCGATGGCTTCGCATTCGATGAGGACGTAACCGACCTCGATGGCGTGCTGAACATCACCCGTGAGGTAGGTGAGGACGTTGGCCTATACGAGATGACCGCTTCTGGATTGACCTCCAACAACTACAACATCACTTACGTTGATGGCCTCTTCGAAATCACCACCAAGGATCTGCTCGTAACCGTGCTCGATGCTCAGAAGGTTTACGGCGACAACGACCCCGATTTCTTCGTTGAGATTGAAGGCTTCATTGTAGGCGAGGACGAGAGCGACCTTGAAGGTGAACTTATCATTACCCGTGAGGCAGGCGAACATGTTGGTCTATATGAGTTAATAGCATCTGGTTACATGTCAGACAATTATAGTATAAACTATATCAACGGAGAGTTAGAAATACTTCCAAAAGAATTAACTATTACAGCTACAAGCTTCAGTAAATCTTTTGGCGATGAATATTTATTCCAAGGGAATGAATTTACTGTTTCTCAAATGATTTCAGGGGATTTTGTAACCTCTGTAACACTTACAAGTGATGGTTCTTCAGCAAATGCTCCTTTGGGTAATTATCCAATTATTCCAAGTAACGCTGTTGGATTAGGTTTAGAAAACTACTCAATTCAGTATGTTAATGGTGTCTTGACAGTTACTTCCCAAATAACCATCAGTATTTCTGGTTTAATTGCCAACGATAAAGTTTATGACGGCACAAATTCTGCAACAATTTTAGATTGGGGAGTACTTAATGGAGTACAGGAGGGGCATGATGTTGCCCTCCAAACATCAGGATACTCTGCAACTTTCAATAATAAGAGCGTTGGAGATAATAAACTTGTTACAGTAATAGGAGTTATTTTGGTAGGAGAAGACGCAGATAATTATATTCTCGATTTCCCAATCAATGCAACTGCTAGCATTACCCCCAAAGCCCTCACATTGAGCAGTTTTACTGCTAGCAGTAAGGTTTACGATGGTACTACCTTGGTAGCTGGAACTGGATTTAATGATAATAGAGTTACTGGTGATCAGTTATTCTTTACTTACAACGCTGCATTTAATGACAAGAATATTGGCGAAAACAAGCCTGTAAATTTCACAAGCATAGCAATAAACGGTGGAAGTGATGCTGCAAACTATTCCTTGGTAACGATCGAAGGAATGGCCTATGCTGACATCGCCCCCAAAGAGCTTTTAATTGGTGGTTCATTCATGGTAGCAGACAAGGAATTTGATGGCACATCAGATGCACTAATTATTGACAACAACTTATCTATTATTGGTGTTGTTGAACAGGAGGAAGTTGAACTTGTGGATGTTATTGCACATTTTGCAAGCAGTGGAATAGGGCAGAATATATTAGTAACAATTGTTAATGCCGATATTTCGGGATTAGATATTGGAAACTACTCACTTACCCTTGATGGAGCTCCAACAACCACGGCAAGCATTTATCCAATTCAGCGCACTCTTTCAATTTCTGTAATTGGTAATGGTACTGTTGAAGTTAACGGTGTAATTTACACGGAATCCATAACAGTTGATGATGGGACAGTACTGAGTGTAGAAGCTATTTCTGATGCTGGATGGCAATTTGAGGGTTGGTCTGGAGATTTGGTATCAAACCTACAGCAGGAATCAATAGTTATGGATTCTGATAAGAGTATCGTTGCAACTTTCACAGAGGTGATTATTACATATAACCTTTCATTGCTTTCTGTTCCTGAAAATGGAGGGGTTGTTGGTGGTGCTGGAAGTTATGTGGAAGGATATGTTGTTCAGATAGTTTCTTCACCAAATCAGGGCTTTCAATTTGTGAATTGGACTGATATTGACGGAAATGAGGTAAGTAACCAGGCAATATATAGTTTTATCATGCCCGCCGAAGATGTATTGTTGTTTGCTAATTTTGAAATGATTAACTATATCCTTTCAGTTCTGATAACTCCCCAAAATTCAGGGTTAGTAACACTAAATCCAGAACAGGAATTTTACAACTTTGGCAGTGAAGTTACCCTGACAGCAGAACCAGTGGAAGGGTGGCAATTATACAGATGGAAGAAGGATGGGTTCATACTGAATTCAAGCAATCCTTTTACTTATACAATGCCAGCATCCAACGTAACCATCGAAGCCGTTTTCGTTGAGGAAGGCACACAATTCTTTAGTTTAACCCTTAACACAAATCCTGATAATATTGGAGCGATTGTAATTGGATCGGATGATTATCCAGTTGGAAACCTCGTTACCATTTCTGCTAGCGAAGTTCAAGGATACACATTTATGGGTTGGAGTGGGGCAATGGAAGACATTGCATTACTTGCTGATCCGTATGATGAAGTTACATCATTTACAATGCCTAGTAGAAACATTGTTCTTACTGCAAATTATGAGTTAACAAACTACTCTTTAACCATTATTGTTAATCCATTGGATGGTGGTGAAGTGATAGCGGATCCTGTAGCTGAATACTATAACATGGGAGATATTATTATTCTTGAGGCAATTGCATCGCAAGGATTCCAGTTTGTCAATTGGACAATTAATGGAGTTGAAGAGAGCAACCTATTGACCTTCAACTACACGATGCCTGCGGCCGATGTGATTCTGACCGCCAATTTCGAGCTGATACCAACCTACACCCTAACGCTGGTGGCTGACCCAGCCGAGGGCGGCGAGGTGTTCGGCGGCGGCGTGTTCTACGCTGGCGACGAGGTCATCGTGGCAGCAGTTGCCAACGACGACTACATCTTCGTCAATTGGACTATTGGTGGCGTGGAGGTGAGCGAATTGGCTTCCTTCACCTACACCATGCCTGCTGAGGACGTTACCCTGATAGCCAACT
>CAYZSD010000113.1:0-11805 GCA_964481075.1 uncultured Rikenellaceae bacterium
GCTAATATTATCAGGCAATGTAGAAATATGGCATATTGTTTTTATTGCTTCACTGAATGGTTTTGTAATTGCCATTGACAACCCTTTTCGACATGCATTCTTGCTTGAAGTAATTAAAGATAAAAACCTGATTCAAAATGCTGTAGCTTTAAATTCAACCTTATACAATTCAGCCCGTTTTGTGGGTCCAATGGTTGGTGGATTTTTAATTGCCCTTGTTGGAGAGGGATTATGTTTTTTAATTAATGGGATAAGCTTTTTGGCTGTTTTGTTGGCCTTGATATCCATGAAAATAAGCCCAATTAACCAGGGAAAAGAGCATGATTCTGTGATTCGTGAGCTAAAAGATGGAACAAAATACGCATTTTCTTTTAAACCAATACGTTACCTGCTTGTTCTTGTAATAACAACAGGGTTCTTTGGACTTCCTTTTCAAGTTTTTCTTCCAGTTTTTGCAAAGGACATCCTTGGTGGTGATTCGCAGCTGCTTGGTTTACTCACAGGCGCTTTAGGGGCTGGTGCGTTGAGTGGCGCAATTTTTCTCGCATCAAGAAAGAGTATAAGCTACCTGCCAAAGCTTATTGCAATCACCTCTACCCTATTCGCCCTAGGTTTACTAAGCCTATCGCTATCTGAGGTAAAGTATCTATCATTAATTCTGCTTTACGTAACTGGACTTGGAATGATTATTCAGTACGCCTCAACAAACACTTTGATTCAGACAATTGTTGACGATGAGAAACGAGGCAGGGTTATGTCGTTGTATGGTTTATCATTCTTAGGGATTACCCCTATTGGAAGCCTTCTACTTGGGGCAATTGCTGGCAAAATAGGAGTACAAACGACCCTATTGATAGCGAGTTTCTTCTGCCTTGGAGCAACATACATATATTCAAGGAGAATGAAGCATGTTGCAGCAGCGATATCATTTAAATCCTGAAAGTTTTCAGGCTCGTTCAATTTCTACCATATTGTCATGAAAAGCGGTTCCATGACCCATATCCGTTTCACGACCAGCAGAAAGAGCATTAACTGGACACCCCTCGCTTCCCCACCATCCATTATGGATTACCACACAACCTTTTCTAAGTGAATATGTTAGTGATGTTTTCACGATTACACTCCCCCTATCATTATATACTTTAACTTTATCACCATTTCTAATCCTCCTTGCTTCAGCATCAATGGGGTTGATTTCAACAAAAGGTTCTGGGTTAAGCATTCTGATAACTGAGAGATTATTAAATTGAGAATGAATACGATTTTTTGTATTTGGACTCATAAGGTTTAAGGGGAATGGATTACCCGTGTCGCTATCGGGATTTCCCTCAAGGGTTCTTTCGAAAGTAGGTAACGGGTTTACACCCCAAAGTTCGGAGGCTTTGGTTGAAAAGAGCTCTATCTTTCCACTTGCAGTTCGAAATATCATGTCGCTAAATGCAATCTCTTGAAGGCCAGGGGCAAGTATTGGTCCTTTTTTCAACAAATCGATTGAAAGGTTTGGAAACCTGCTCAACTTTTCAGCAAGATATTTACTAACATGCTCATCGCCCGGTGGGATAAGGACTTTTTCAACCTCTTCCTTTGGATGTCCTAAAGCTAAAGCCAAATTGTAGTAAATCTCATTCTCAGGTATTACCTCCCCTATGGGTTCAATAACCTTCTGCTTAAGTTGAACGTAAGGATTCCAGTATGAACCAATTATATCGCTTTGTTCGAACATATTCTTAGTAGGAAGCACGATATCAGCTTCAAGTGCAGTATCGGTGAAGAATTGCTCGACAACAACCCTAAACTCTAGCCTTCGAAAGGCCTTTAGTACTTCTGACGTATCGGGATTTTGGGAAATAGGGTTTCCTCTCTCCACCCAAATCATTTTCAATGGAGGTTCATTAAGCTTAAGCATGTCAGAACCAAGCCTTGCCGTTGAAATCGCTCTACGAGTAATCCCGTCAGGTTTTGTTGGTGGATAGTAGCATAGTGGTTCTAGCACATCATCGAAGACGTAGCTTTGCAGATTTGCATAGTGCCAACATGCACCTGGTTTTCCAATATTCCCTGTTAATACAGATAGCGCTAGCAAACATCTAATCGTTTGCCCTCCGTTAGAATACCGTTGCATTCCGTAACCTGAGATCAACGTCATGGGTTTTACGTTACCAATTTGCCATGCCAACTTGTATATAAATTCTTCGGGTATTCCTGTAATGCCTGCAGCCCAATTGGAAGAAAAACTGCTTACGTGTTCCTTGAACTCAGAGTATCCAAAAACATGATTGTCAATAAAATCCTTATCAACCCAATCGTTTTGAATCAGGATGTTTGCTATTGCTAACGCCAACGCTCCATCGGTACCCGGTTTTGGTTGTATCAAAAGCGATGCTCTTTGAGAAGAATCGGTTCTTCTGGGATCGACAACAATTAGCTTGCCCCCTTTATCCAACGATTTCCCAATTGGAATCATCTCTTGAATATTGCTTTCAGCAGGGTTTTTGCCCCAAAGAAGTATCAGCTTAGCGTTCTCAAGATCCCACGGAACGTTATGCTTATTTTCTCCTAAAGTAAGACGAGTTGCCTCCAATCCTGCTGGCCAGCAAAGATTTCCATATACCGTTGTTACACCACCATAAATATCGCGCCAAAACCGACCGCTAAGCTCATTTATTAATCCCGACATGCCGCTTGCTGCGTAAAACATGACGCTCTGAGAGCCGAATTGGCTCTTGTAATGCTTCAATCTATCAACTATTGAATCCAATGCTTCATCCCAGGAAATTCGATGAAAGCGACCTTTACCATCCTTTTTTTGGGGGAAGAGAATTCTATCAGGAGAGTTTGCCCTTTCAATATAGCTTAAACCTTTAAGGCAAATACCTTCCGCTGTTGCTTGATTATCAGGATTAGGTTCAATATTAACAATCTTTCCTTTATCAACGGAAACAAGAAAAGAGCAGGTGCTATAACAATTCCTAGGACAGGCTGTGCGGAAGGTTTGCATTGGTTGAAAACATTAAGTTACCTTGACGTTTCGTTCAAATATTGCCATCTTGTAATGTTTTCGCCGTTCTTGAAGTAGTAAGTGGAGCCATTTTCGTGATCAACCTTGTAGTAGAAGGTTATTACCCCATCGCGATTGAAAACGCTTCTAGTTACCTTTATCATTTTATGGAGTTGTACTTCCTCCTCGGTTTTATTTGTCTTGTATCGATTAGTCAAATCTTCGGTGGGAATAGCTTGACCTTTGGGTACCGATGGTGTACTTGACATTGAGAACTGGCGACTTTCTTCTGCATCAACCTTCGCCATTTGCTCGGCCATTCTTCTAATAGCTTCTTCGCGGGCAAGCATTTCAGCCCTGGCGCGTTCTTCTGTTTCTTTTCTTTGGAACTCAAGAGCGGCAAGCCTTGCATCATCCTCGGCTTTACGACGTGCTTCCTCGGCATGCCTTCGTTCCTCAGCTTCTTTTCTAAGTCTCTCTCTATCTGCTTCTCTTGCCTCTGCTTCGGCTTTTTTCCTTGCTTCTTCGGCAAGTCTTAACCTTTCTGCTTCCTGTTTCCTTCGCTCCTCATCGAGTTTTCGTTCTTCTTCTTTTCTTTTTGCTTCTATCTCGGCTAAGCGTCGAGCCTCTTCTTCGGCTTTGGCCTTTTCTTCTGCTAATCGTTTCAGAGCCTCTTCACGAGCATTTGCATCGGCAATGGTACGGGCTTCGGCTTCCTTTCTTAGCCTTTCCTGCTCGGCTAAACGAGCTTGTTCTTCGGCTTTGCGGCGAGCCTCTTCAGCAAGTCTTCGTTCCTCGGCCTCTTTGCGTAAGCGTTCCTGTTCAGCCAAACGAGCCTCTTCTTCAGCCTTACGGCGTGTCTCCTCGGCCAGTCTTAACCGTTCTGCTTCCTGTCGCTTGCGTTCCTCTTCAAGTTTCCTCTCCTCCTCTTTTCTTTTGGCTTCCTCATCAGCTTTACGGCGAGCTTCCTCTTCAGCTCTTCGTTTTTCTTCTTCAGTTCTTAAGCGAGCCTCCTCACGAGCTTTAGCATCGGCCAAGGCTCGTGCTTCAGATTCCTTTCTAAGACGTTCCTGCTCTGCAAGTCGAGCTTCTTCCTCTGCTTTTCTACGGGCTTCTTCAGCTAATCGACGTGCCTCAGCCTCAGCTTTTAGCCGTGCCTGTTCGGCAAGACGAGCGTCTTCCTCTGCCTTTTTTCTGGCCTCTTCGGCTAGCCTTATTCTTTCTGCTTCCTGTCGTTTTCTCTCCTCTTCAAGTTTCCTCTCCTCTTCCTTCCTTTTGGCATCCTCTTCAGCCTTTCGGCGAGCATCCTCTTCCATTCGCTGCTTTTCTTCCTGTGCCCGCTTCAACGCCTCTTCACGTGCTTTGGTTTCAGCTAATGCACGTGCTTCGGCCTCCTTTTTGAGCCTATCCCTTTCTGCTTGTAAAGCTTGTTCCTCAGCCTTTTTTCTAGCCTCCTCGGCTAAACGACGTTGCTCGGCTTCTGCCTCAACTTTCTCCTTCTCCTTCTGAATTTCCATCTGTCGCTCCTCTTCCTGAACTTTTTTCTGGAAACTTGCCGAATAGTCAACATCATAACCGAAGTAATTCTTTCGAGCATCGAAGTGAATTCTACCAACCGGATTATCGTAAACCTTTATTGCAGTTTGATCTGATTGAGGTTCAAGTTCAACCTCAAAATCGATGAAATTGGCTCTATCCTTTGGGAAATTCGCTGGTACCTTGGTGTTTATATTTATCTTTTTGGTAACAAAATCCTTCTTTTCGAAAGAAAAAATGTAATCGGCATTGTATTCCAGCTCCACCTCGAAGCGGCCTCCCTTACCAGCAGGGAAAACGCCAATTCGACTCCCATCTTTAAAAAGAATTATCTGTGCGTCATCGGTGTTGCTTCGCTTTACCCTCAGTCTTACATGGGCTTGCAAGCCCGATTGCGAGTAGGCATCGGTTATAGAAAGAGTTGAAAATAGCACAAAAAGGGAAAAAACAAAGCAAGCTCTGATGGGTTTTCTAAAGGCTATTTGTAGAAAGCATCTCATAATGAGGCTGTTCTAAGTGTCATTTGAAATACTACACAATACTCTATAAACGTGAATTTTATAGAAAAGTTTCTTAATCAAAACGAACAAATCTAATGGTTATAAATATGATTAACAACCGTGTTTGTCAACAATTAACAACTATTTATCAAAATGTTCCAAATGGTTTAATAACATGATAATTGGAGTAACGATAATCAGTTTTTAAAATATTAGATTTGCTTTCGAGCTTGTAGTAAAATAGGATACGATCTGAAAAATCGCCTAAAAAAATAAATATCAGAATAATCCACCAATACTCTTGATTACAAATAGCAATCAGAACAAGAGGTAAAATACTTCCAAAAATGACCCTTGAGCCATAAAAATACATTGTATTGAACCCGTTAATTATTCTTTGAAAATCTAGAATAATTAGCAATGAGAACCTTAGTGCGATTAGAGCGAATAAAAAAGTCCACATCTTGGAAAAGAGAAAAAAGTAGGTTGCGGTTATTAGAAAACAATTCGAGCTGTTAATAAAACTCAAACTGCTCCCATTCACTTTGCTATATAACAATTCAATTGAAAAAATCAGCAAAAGAGCAAAAACAGAGGCTAGATACATCAAAAGATTATTCCCTAAAAAAAGGGCAAGAAAACCTGAAAGGCTAAATAACCCAAAAAATAAAATCTCTTTACTTAACCAGCTAGATTTAAAGTTTGCAATTGAAAGGTACGCTCTAAAGGGTTTCCCAAGATGGAACAGGCTAATTGTTGCACTTAATCCAACCAATACAAGAAAAGAAAAGTGATTTAGTATAGTACTATTAATTTGAAATTGAGATAAAAACAAACCAACTAGTAAAGCAGCTAGCGAAGTAAATAAGGATAAAGACCACTCTTTTAGTATTTTAAAAATTGAATCTGGTTTTTCTAATTCAATTTCAGTTAGATTATCTCGCCCTATAGTAGAAGCAAAATCATCTAAATCAGTAACTTCATTAAGTACTTCTTCACCAATAACTTTGATTCTTGGATAGATTGGGTTGGTTGGAAATCCGAAAGCACTGGGTGATTGTTGTGCCTCAATATCGCCAAAAGAAAGAGCTCCTGTTGGGCAGTTTAGCGCACAATTAGGTATTGAATTATCCTCCTGTTTTGTGCTGCAAAAATTACACTTTTCAATAATTTTTGTTTCAGTATTAAATCTGGGAGCATCATAAGGACATATCCAGATACAATACTTGCAGCCCAAACATTTTTCCTTTTGGTGAAGGATAGCTCCCGTTTGCTCATGAATGAAGTATGCACCTGAAGGGCATGCTTTACGACAGGGTGCTTCGACACAATGGTTACAGGCAATTGATTGGTGAACAAATCCCAGAAGAGGTAGTTTCTGCTTGTTGAAATTGTTAACACTACGCCATTTTAAAGGGGGTTTCACACCATTCTCGTTGAAACATGCAACTATACAAGCATGACACCCAACGCACTTCCTATAATCGAATATAAAACCTTTATATTTAACGGGTTGTGTCATGTTATTTAATGTTACTTAATCCTATCTAAAGCCTTTGATAGTATTTCTAAAAGGTTATCAGTATTTTCTATGCCAACTGACAAACGAATCATGCCCGGAAAAGGGAATTTATCGCCCCAAACAGGCTCAATTGGCATGAGTATAGTATCAGCATCACCTAAAGTGGGAATAAGCGGAATAAATGACTCTAATTCACTAATTAATGCATTGCAACGATTAGCTTTTTCCTCGTTAGTTTCTCCAGCTAAGTCGAAAGTTATTATTGCCCCAAACCCTTTCCCTTTGAATAACTTCTTTGACTCATTGTAAGTAGGATGATTAGGTAAGCCAGGGTAGAGAACCCTTTCGACCTTAGGGTGTTTTGTAAGCATGGTTGCCAAAATTGTGCTGTTCTCACAGTGCTTTTTCATCCTTAGCTCAAAACTTTTAAGGAAATCACATAAACGGGCTGCATCGTCGGGTGAAAGCATGTGTCCAACAAGCTTTCTATACTCCAAACATTCGGTTAAGTGCTCGGGGTTATTACCTGAAATAACTCCTGCAGAGAGGGTTCCATGACCTGAAAGATACTTTGTAGCGCTATGGATTACCATGTCGGCACCAGATTCAAGAGCTCGCCATAGGTATGGTGTGGCAAAGGTGTTATCGACAATGACCGTTGCACCAAATTGCTTTGACAGTTTTATAACCTCCTCAGCATCAACAGCAATTAGCATAGGATTTGATATGGCTTCGAAGAAGACAACAGTTGGACGATGGTCTTGAAGTAATGACTTAAGATTTTCAAGATTGTAAGTGTCTCCATTTGGGTAGAACCGAACGATATCAATACAACGCCTTGCTATCAGAACCCTATCAATGAAATGATTTGTGCCTCCATAAATCTCTGAAAAGAAGAGCCACTTTTGTTTCACACCATTTTTCTGAAAAATCGATAGAGCAATATCAATTGCAGCCAGACCCGATTGTGCTAGGATTGACCATGCGCTTTGCTCTAATTCCATGATCATTGATTCGGCAGCAGCAACATTTGGGTTTCGATACCTTGAGTAGATGTATAATTCTGGGTTTCTTGGGTATTCAGATTCCTGACCGAATGCTTTTTTAATTGTTTCAATATCAACTAAATGAAACCCAGTATCTCGGAATATTGGTGTTCTAACTGTTCTTACACCTATTGGTTGCTTATCCATTAGTTTCAACATTAATCAATGTGAAAAAAATCTTACTATTTTTGCAATTAATCTCCAAAGATAAACAATAATGATTGAACTATCAAGAAGTATAGAAGGACTACCTTGCGCAATGACTATTTGTGATAAACAAGGAAAGATACTGTATATGAACAGGAAAGCAACTGAAACTTTCAGTAAGTGGGGTGGTAATAGTTTGATTGGTCAAAGCCTATTCGATTGCCATAGCTATGAGTCGCAGGAAAAGATTAAACACATCATTGAGCATGGCGAGACAAATGCTTATACCATTGAGAAAGATGGTATTAGAAAACTAATTTACCAAACACCTTGGTTCGTTGAAGGTAAGGTCGAGGGCTTGGTTGAACTTTCGTTAGTTATTCCTGAAACTATGCCCCATCATATAAGGAAATAACGAAATAATGTGTTTCAACCGATAATTTCCTTTTGCATCATTTCATCAAAGAGCTGTATTAACCTTTTTAAGGTAGGTTCATTGATGCTTATCTCAATATCTCCTATCCTATTAATTGGTAGTATTTTGGACGAAGTTCCAGTAATGAAAGCTCCGCTGAGCCGATGTACTTCACTTACATGTACTTTTCTCTCCAATAAGTTAATATGATTTTGATTGCATAAAGTGATGACTTTCTCTCTCGTTATCCCCTTAAGCACATCGCTTGATGGTGCAGTCATAAGAACTCCGTCCTTCAAAGCAAAAAAATTTGTTCTACTCCCCTCGGTAATAAACCCCTGTTCATCAACAAGAAGCACTTCGTTGGTTTGAGAAATACAAATTACTTCCTCAGCCTCTCCCCTTAACTTCAGGTTTTCGAGTTTAACATTTGGGTTTGTTCGTGTTGCATACAGAAGTTCAACTCTAACCCCATTTAGGTACTTCTCCTGTGATGGGTAGTGGCTTTCGATATAATGTGCAAGAATGTCAATAGCCATACTTGCAGGATTATAGCATATTGATATCTTGATATTCTTTTCAACAACTGGATGTGCACTAAAAAACTCAATGAGGCTATATCTTAACTGGTCGAAATCAATATTCTTAAGTCCTGAAAGTGTGCAGGAATTCATCATTCTGATGAGATGCTCTTCGAGAAAAATTGGCTTTGATCCAACAACCCTAATGACTTCATAAATTATCTTAGTGTCAGTAAATCTGCTGGCATTAAATTCATTTGAATGGAAAATGCTACCATTTAGGAGAAAGTAAGGAATCTCCTTATCTATAGAATAAAGCATTTGTGTATGATATTAACTTAGATTGATTTCTTTGATTATTGGGAAGAAAAAAAACTATTTCACTCTACAAATTTTTTGGTAGTGTTCATCTAGAATAGCCTCAATTAAGGGCGTATAGTAGTTGTTAAAGAAAATTGCCTGATTTTTTGCAGTAAATACAAATAGCATGTGGTTCAACAATTTACCTCCTGCTAATTTGGCTGTCCACATTTGGACTGGGTTATCAGCAAAATCGCCACAGAAATAGTAGTATCGGTTGCTTTCGGGGTCTTGAATAACAGCAGGGAATACTTCGTTTAATCCAAGCTTTGAAAGGACTTGCTTGCCTTTTGGTGAAATGTCGAGAATGAACTCAGAGACAACATTATTCTTTCCAGATCCTACAAATTCGAACCATTGCTCGAAAAGCACTTTTTCAGGTAAACCAAAACGCTTCGAATTATCTGGTTTGGTTACTATGCTTGGGATAGGAAAAGCCAGGTGCTCGCCAGCAATTAGGAGTTCAATTAATCCATCATTGTTTATTAGGATTATGCCATCCTTATCACTTGGCCAAACCCCAATATGCTGTGATTCAAAAAGATTCTTTATCCATTCGGGTGGCCCCTGATTGGATTGCACATCGAAGGTAGAAAAGTATTTTCCTGTCCAGCCGGTCCATGAGATTCCCAGAAGTGCTTCGGTTTTGGTGCGAACCAGAGCATTTGTAGGGGCATTCAACATGTTATACTCAGCCAAAACAAGTTTGTTTGAATCAATAAGCTTTTTCATTAACAGAAAGTCATTCTGATTCAACCCACCATAAACCTTCTGCGATCGAATTGGCTTCGTTTTTCCCTTATACCACTCAAATGAATGTACCCCATAGCAATCGGTGTAGTATGCCATATCGAATGCAGATGCATAAGCATCAACCTCATTAATCCTAACACTTTTAAAATCGAAAATTTCTTCAGCGATATCAACAGGAAAGAAACCATAGTAATCCTTTGTATGAGAATAACTTAATTTATTTGGTAGCACGTATCGATTCTTGTTCAGAAGCCAAGTAAAAGCCTTATGTTCTGGGCGACTGACATGGGTGACGGTTTTGTCGAGAATATAAATGTTCAGAACCTTCTTTTCTTCGAAAGACCACACCAACCTTAGAATTAAAAATAGCAGTAATACAGAGGTTGTCATTAAACCGAGAATTATAACCAGTCGTTTCATGTGCTTGTTTATTTGTTGCAGTGGATTAACAATCAAAAAAAACCTATTGTTTTCGTTTCGAAAAGTACAAAATAATTAAATAATATTCTCGAAAGGAATGATAAAAAAAAGTTTTTTATAATTGTTCCAATCTTCAAAGGGCAAATAATCCACACTTTGAGGTATAAAAATTACATTCATGGCTTGGGTAGAGAAAGCAAAGAATAATAAAACCTCTTAAAACAAAAGAAAAAAGAAAAGAATACAATATTTTCTAAAGTTTGGCACGATATTTACTATAATACTTATTAGTGTTCCCCAACAACACTATATAAAAAAAGTTGCTACATGCAACAGGGTTGCCCAGGTTCATGCCCTTTTCAGCCAAGCTTTTTGTCCGTCCATAAATAGTCCCAGATTCTATCCCGAATCTGGGCAACCTAGTTTAATACTTTTACATTATTTTTATTGAACTAAATCATTATTTCCCCTTACGCCAGCGCTTGAAGGGATTGAGTTTATATATTGGTGATTGTGACGGAAAAATCCCAGAGCTTACCTTTCGAATATCTTCGATTGAGTAGAAAGCCTTGGGATTGAACTCATTAATAACAGTTATGACATCTTTGAGGTTTTCTCGGCTGACAATGGAGTAGATTAGCTGAACCTTACCAATGCTCCCCTCTCCTTCTACCATAGTTGCACCATAACCCTTGATATTCAGATTTTTAATTAGGATATTTCCGTCCTTCTGCGAAATAATTCGAACCAGTAGGTTGCCCATTGCAAGGTGCTCTTCAACCCTCAATCCCACATAGTTGCCAAGGGCAAAACCAGCTGCATAACCAAAATAGCATGCAAAGTTGTTGATATTCCCCATTATCTGCCCAATTGCAATAATCCAGATGAAAACTTCGAAAAATCCTAGAATCGGTGCAATACGTTTATTCCCTTTTGAAACGAAAATGATTCGCATTGTCCCCAAAGTAACATCAATAACCCTAGCAACTAGAATAAAAAGGGGTAAAATAAGGTATAAGTATAAATCGGACTGAAAGAATGATGTATCCATATTGTTTATTTTGAGCAGTTTACATATTTATTTAGATATGTATTCTTGATATTATTCCAATTAACGCCCGTTAAACCTACTCACATGTTATCCTGATATGGTTCAACTTCTCAAGCCCTTTTATTTTCAACGACTTGGAAAGATTGGCAATATTCTGAAGGCTAATATCTTCGCCTTGTACACTTATTAACACATTCTCTTTACCGCTTGAAATTAGTAGTATCTCAGAAATAACTCCTTTTCTTTCTTTTACTAAAAACTTAATTTCCTGATTATTATCCTTAACTTGCAGTAACTCTTTGTAATCACTCAACTTCAAATCTTCAATAAGCTCACGATGAGTCATCCTATTTTTCTCAAGCGAGTCGGATGCAAGAATTCTAATACCAGTCAAACCCTTAATAGCTCTTCCAATATCATTGCTATCCAACTTAACAGCAGCATATAAGCTGAACATGTATTCAGAAATTAGAACAGAGGTAAATCCTTCTTTTCCCGAATAGAGTTCAAAAAGTGAATCAACATCACTTTTTTGG
>CAYZSD010000114.1:0-11631 GCA_964481075.1 uncultured Rikenellaceae bacterium
GGTATCAATGGTAATCCAACCCTCTCCATCAACAAACCAATCGATGGTGTTTTGAATTGCTAGCACCAAATCTCCTCCCCAGTAGCCTTCCTGTGGGTAAACATTAAATGCAACCACAGGTCTGTCGGGGTTATATGCTGCTACAGGATATCCTGAACTAAGGTTTCCTAAGGAAACCCCCGAACCTTGAGTAGTGGAGTATGCCCATAAACCTGTAGTAATACTACTCAATGAGTTAGTAATTGGGTGATCAACAAAATTTGTACAAGAAGAGGTTGTTGTTGTATAGCTTCCAGGTGATAACGGTGAATAGTTTGAAGTTACAATTCCTCCTTGCAATGTGTAACCACCACCTTGTGAAAGTGCACACTGAAGAATAATCACTCGCCCGCCAGCATCAACATACTGTGCAAGGTTGTTGCCAATAAGTGAAGGATTTGAAAAGCTGTATCCCGAATAAACAACAACAACATCATAATTAAGCATATAATCAACATTAGGTGTATTGTATCTAACGTCAATCTCTGAGTAAATGCCAATATTTGGCAGACCCTGTAGTGCAGTCTTAAATGAATAATCATATTCACCAAGAGCCGTTAAATTCAACACAGAAACGTTGTTTGATTTAGGGCTCGATTTTGGCTGTGTAACACCATTGATTACACCTTCTGGTATGTTTGCTACAACAGATTCGTTAGAAGCAGACTCACCTGGTATCAGCATTGGGTTTGAACCTTTTGCTGTCTTCTTCACGGAATACTGTACGTTAAGGTTAACCTCAAGGGTACTACCTTCCACTCCTTCATTGTAAACAGTTAAGGTTGAAGATGATGAATTTCCTGCATACAGGTTCTCCTCGAAGAATTCGGGGTAAACCTCAATATAGGGAAGTGGCTCGAAATTAGCCACTAATGTAATGTCAGAATCGGGCATAAGGAAGGTGAAGGTAGCAGAGTTGGAAACTTCCTCACCTGCAAGTGTCCAGCTAACAAATGCGTAGCCATCGAAGGGGTAGGCATAAACTGTAACCTCCTCATCTTCTAGGTATTCGCCATCACCCTCTACTTCACCACCTTCTACTGGGTTGGCCACAAGTGAAAGGATATAATATGTTGGAAGTGGCTCAAGAACCTCTAGTTGAATGGCAATCTCAACCTCTGGGTTAACTGGATCGTTTGAGCTAATCACTATCATAGCATCGTAGAATCCAGGGGTAAGATCGGTTGCATCAATTGTAACCTCAAACTCCTGCGATTCACCCGCTGGAATTGAAGCCTGGTATGCATCTATGGTAGCCCAGCCTTCGCCTTCCATAAACCAATCGATTGTATTCTGAACCATTGTAAGGAAATCGCCCGACCAATAACTGTTTGCAACGAACACATTGATAGCAACGATTGGCTTATTGGGATTGTAAGCAGCAGCCGAGTAGCTATAGCCTTCGTAATACCCTAGCGAAATACCATCGCCTTGCAAAGGTGAGTACGACCAAAGGCTTGTGTTTATTGAGCCTACAGAGGCTGCAATTGGGTGATCAATAAAATTTGTGCATGATACACTGGTTGAAGGGGTATAGGATGCTACGGGTAAAGGGGAGTACGATGGGGTTACAATAGCCCCAGCCAATGCCCATGAACCAGAGCAGAGCGAAGCCTGTAACAGAAGTACTGAACCTCCACCATCAACATAGCTGGCAAGATTATCACCTAACTGAGTTGAATTTAGCAATCCACTGCTTGTTGCTACAACCACAACATCGAATCCAAGGAGGTAATCGACATTTGGTGTGGTTGCACCAATGTTTAATTCAGTAAAACTTCCTACGTTGGTAAGATTCTGCAACGCAGTTTTGAAGTTAGAATCTCCACCCCCCATAGAGTTAAGGTAAAGCACCGAAGCACTCGACTTGGCCTGTGCCCTTGGTACTACTACCTCCTGCCCTACTGTCGAAATAGAACTCATATCCACTATCGATTCTGTAGAAACAGGATTACCCTTAATGAGTTCTGGCTTTAGAACCCGTTTAATCTTACCTTCAGGGTAAACTACCTCCATGCTGATATCGAGTATGCTGCCCACTGTTCCATTGTTGTAAATGGTGAATATGCTCGAGGAAACCTCGTCAACATACTGGGTAGCCTCAATTAGCTCGGTCTCGACATATATTTCTGGTATTTCCAGGAAGTTGGCAATCAGGGTCATGTCGAGGTCGGGCATTTCGAAGCTATAGATTGCTTCCTCCGAGACCACCTCTCCTTCCCATGTCCAATTTAGGAACTGGTAACCCTCGAATGGGAATGCCGACACTTCAACCATATCACCCTCAAGGAATTCACCGCCTCCTTCAACGGTTCCACCGTTTTCTGGGTTGGCAAGAACTGCCAATATGTAGGTTGGTATTGGTGCAAAGTTGGCAACAATGGTTACATCGTAATTTGGCATGGTGTAAATGAACGACTCTTCATAGCTAACCACCGTTCCTCCAATGGTCCAGCTAACGAGATAATAACCTTCGGCAGGATCGGCCGATACCTCAACCTCATCGTTCAAATAGTACTCACCTGCACCAAACACATCGCCACCCTCGCTTGGGTTTGCCTCAAGGGTTAGGGTGAATATAGGAAGAACACCCTCCTCGAACACCACCTGATCAACCCAGCCGCAATCGGAGCCAGAATTCACAGAACCATCCTTGGTATAGGCCCATCTCACAACATTCTGCCCTTCACCCAAGTAATGCTCCATGAAAATCCAGTTTCCTTGACCAGACATGTAGTACTGCTGCTCATTATTCACATAGAAGCGAAGGAAGTCCCAACCTTGCTCCGATGATACACGCCACCAGAAGGTTAGTCTTCCTGGCCCTTCTATGGTCATCTCCATCCATGTTTGCTGGTTATGGGTAATAAGGCCGCTTTGGGCTGCATCGTACCCATCGTAAGTAACATCCGACTGTGCAAACCATTCTGCATCTCCACCTGTTGTTATTTCATAGTCGCAGTTATCGATGGCATAGCAAAGGGTAGCTGGTTCAACTAAGCTATAACCAGTAATCTGAATACCATCGATACGATTTGTTCCGCCGCTTGCAACATCTAATCCGTTTACAGCTACGTTACTAGTCATAATCCACCTTAGGTGAACAACTTCCTTGTTCTCGCAAGCAAAAGGTAAGTTCACTGGCTCAAGTACGCCCGAGGTGAAATTATTCTGAACCAAAATGTTAGCACCTGGAACATCTGTCCATGTCGAGCCATCAATTGAGTACTGTACCTTGAAATTTTGTGGGCCAGTATTGCTACTTCTCTGCACCGAGCTAACAGCAAGGTTATGATACCCTAATGTGGATGTTGTTACCTGCCAGTACTTTAATCCACTACCATTGTCCCAGCCATTGGAGTTAGGTGCGAAAATATTTCCCTCTGGGCCATGCAAACCAAGTACCCAGCCTGCAAAAACAGGTCCACCAACAAGGTTAATGGTTGCACTACCAATATCGGATGAATAATCACTAACATTGCCCGAAGCTGTTACTGCTGTTCTCTTGGTTTCATCGCTGAAATCCCAATATACTATAGTTTCAATCTCTGGCTCAAGGCTTTCAAGTGTCTCAAACATAACCTGTTCACCGTAAGCAGTTCCTACGCTATTGGTTGCATAAGCTCTTACGTAGTAAATTGTTTGCTGTTCAAGGTCAAAAAGTTCGCTAACAAATGCACCAATGCCCGAACCATCAACAGTATAACCAAGATTCTCTTCAAGGGTTGGTAATTCGCTGGTGCTCCAAACAACACCGTAGGCTGTAACATCTGCATTCCCATCATCAATTACCTCACCTCCAGCAACTGCTGTGAATGGTGTTATATCGATAACTTCGGCTGTTTCAACCAATGGAAGAACCTTTAGGTTCACCAGTCCATTATAGAAAGCAGTAATAATGTTATTGCTATTGATATCACTCAAAGCCGATGCAGTAAACTGAAGTTCAAACTCATCACCAACTACAGGTGTTTGAAGTGAGAAACTTACCATCTCACCGCTGCTGCCCAGATATGCTGAGTTGGTCATGGAATAGCTAATAATCCTTAGCTTGTTTCCGCTTACAACGTTAACGGCCATCTCATGGTCACTAATTCTATCGGCATTGATAACAGCCGATTCATTCACATAAGTGAAACCCTCTGGCAGTTGTATGTCAGCCTGAAAGCCAATGAACTCATTATCGTTTTCAATCTCAAGCGAAACTGATATGGTTTCACCTCCGTTGGCCTCAACATCAACCAAACGCATGGTGTTTGAGTACTCAAGTACACCAAAATCATCAAGCATAAAGATAAAGGCATCGTACGAAACGTACTGTATGGCTATATGAACCGTCTGGAACGCAAAATCAGAAAGGTCGAAGGAAAATTCTGTCCAATCAATGGGAACCTCAAGGTAATCGCCCTCTGAGATTTGAGTAAAATCTTCGGGATCGGTACCAGTTGTGGAAACTAGAACTCTGATACGTTCCAGACCAAATTCATCTGTAATTGACCTTGCAAAGAAAAAGACCTCACTAATCTGCGGAAGCTCAATGGTAGGCGAAATAAGCCACTTATTATCATTAAAACCCTGATATTGAATGGCTACGGCATACTTCTCCCCGCTAACTGGAGGATTATTCTCGTTTGTGGGAGGGGTAGTTTGGTAGGGGTTAAAAGCCTTAAACGCCCACTCTTCGCCTTCGCCCAGAAAATCAAAACCACCTACACCCCAAGTATTACCTGATGTCAAATGAAAGGTTGTCCATGGCGAAAGGTCGGTGGTAAAATCGGTGTAACCCTCCCAACCCTCGAAGAAGATTAATGATGGCTCCTTGGATGTTGACCTTTGTTTAGAGTTTACCTTTGGGGTGTAAACCATGCTACCATCCAACGATTTCTCCTGGTACTGGCGTTGGCCTTGCCCTTTTTCAAAAGCTACATTAGTATTTTCGCCCTGGGCGTAAAGTGCCACTACGGCAAACAATACTGATACGATGAGTGTAGTAATCTTTCTCATAGCAATGTGTATTAGTTGTTTGTTTTAATTAGTTGATTATGTGTAATATGTTGTGTTTTCATTGTCATCATATCAAAACCCCAGGGATAATTTTTCAGCTTACCCCTGGGGTTGATTTGTTTAGCGCATTATTACAACCATTTGGTTGATAACCCTGTAATCGGTTTGCGCCTGTAGAATGTAGGTACCTGGACGGATACCGTTAACATTCACCCGAGTACGGTTTGCACCCACAGGTGCATCTAGTATTATTTGTCCGGTTACATCAATCAATCTGATGCTTCTAATAAGCAACCCCGACTCAACGGTAAACTCATCGCCCGTTGGGTTAGGATAAACATTAAAATGAGAACTACTGATTATTAGGTTGTTACCTGTCAAATCCTTGGGTAACAGCGCTACACTCTCAGCTTTAATGTTCGAAGCCAACAGGTTGCCCCAATCCTTGAAACCTTCTGTTAGGTTGGTTTGAAGTAATGGGAACACTCCCTGAGGAATTGGTGTATTTGTTAGCGATAGCACCACACCCTTAACGGTGCTACCATGTTGAGTGAAGGCAAGCATAAACCTGCTGTCAAGAAGTGATAGCTCGGCAGCAAAGCCCTCCTTCACGTTAATCTCGAACTGTATCGCAGCAAGTGTTCCATCGCTTTCAAGGGCGATAACCCCATCATTAATAGATATATATGCATCATTTGAGACTGGCGAATCCTTTGTTTCAGGATCCAGCGAACCGTATAGCAGCAGGTTGATAACTGACACCAGGTCGTTCACGTCGATAATGCCATCCTGATTCACATCGGCAAGTACCTGATTGAAACCCGAAGGGTTATTGCCAATGATAAAGTTAATCAGCTTGGTGATATCGAGGATATTCACGGTGCCATCGTTGTTCACGTCACCCAGCATCTCGAAGTTGGCCACTAGGGTTACATCCTCGGCTGGCATGGTGAAAATAAAGCTTAGCTCGTCGCTAACCTCTTCGTTCGACGTATTTGTCCAGTTAACGAACAGATACCCCTCGTTGGGGATAGCAGTAACTAACACCTCCTCGCCAAACTCGTGTAATCCCTCGCCAATCAGAGTAGCAGCCCCTTCGAAGTTCGAAACAAGTTCGAGGCTGAAGTAGGGAGTCTCGTTGTAAATAGCCGAAATCTCATCCTCAATCAGGGCACGGTTATAGATGCGGATATCGTCGATTGATCCATAGAAGTACTGGTCGTACCAAGCTCCATTCTGTCGGGTCTCTGCACCAATAAACAGGTTGCTCGATAGTGTATTCAAGCCTGGTCGTTCTACTGTAATACTTTGGTCGTTAACATAAAGTGTAATGCTTGTGCCATCGTAAACTACAGCAATAAATGCCCACTGATTCTCGGGGAAAGTGAATGATGACATGTAATCGGCGCAACCTCCCCAGAAGTAAACACGGCCAGAATTTCTTCCAAAACCAAACATCTTGCCAGTACAATCGCCCTGACCCTGATGCAGGATTCCCACAATGTTATTTGTATTGGTTGAGTTTACCCAAGCAGTGAAAGTACGTGGTTGATTGCCAATTGGTAAATTATCACCTGGAGCAACAATTACTGACGAATTGAAGTTGTATGCGCTTTCGGGAATTCCAAACCTATCGGTTGTTAGGGTTGCTCCATTAACCACACCATGAGCATTGTTCCCACTCTCATCGTTGGCATTGCCATTGAAGGGGTAGTATGCCACCAAGCCTGTATTCAGGTTGATTTCGCCTGTGGTAAACATGTAGGTTTCACCATAAGCTGTTCCAACCGAGTTGGTAGCATAAGCTCTAACAAAGTAGGTGGTGTTCTGTTCCAATCCTGTGATGGTGCTCGAAAATTCTCCAACACCCTGTCCGTTCAAGGTAAAGCCATCGTTATCCTCAATGGTTGGATCTTCGAAGGTAGCCCAAACAACACCCCTTGCAACAACAATGGCGCTACCCGAATGTGTTACGTTTCCTCCGGTAAATGCTGAGGTTAGCGATACAGATGCAGGGTTTGTGGTTACTGTTGGAAGGGTTGGATCAACCAGCTCGCCTTCAAATATCTTTATCCCCTTCAGCTCGATGTAGTTTTGAGAACCAAGAGAACCATCGTTATAGGCCATTATCTTTACGTAACGGGTGGAAGCATTCATCTCGTACTTGGCCGGGCTGGAGATATACGATGTATTGTTAACCCCATCACCTACCGGCGATTTAAGAAGGATTGGGTACCAGCCCTCATCGAAGGCATCGGGTGTGGTGTGCCCCAGATCGGGGTGTCCCTCGAGTGCAACGTGGGTTGTTTTGCCATCGCTGAACATCTGGAACAGGCTTACATTTCTGATATTTCGTATCTGCTGAAGGTCAACCACAAGAATCCCATAACCAACTCCAGGGCTACTGTTAGACCAGGTACTACCAGCACCAATTCCAATGTTATTCGACCAGTTATCGGGGTCGTTCACGTATTCGCCCTGGTCGTAAATAGCTTGCGGTGCCTGCCAGCTACCAGTCCACTGGTTGAGATTTGTGGTATAGGGTGTTGCCAGGTAACCGGCAATCTGCTTTGGAATAGCAAGTGGGCTTGTTTCAACCGGGCCACCACGAATAATGTTCACGTAGGGGTCAAAAATGGAGAAGGTTGAGAATACTACCTGCTCTCCATAGGCTGTTCCCTCGCTATTGGTGGCGTATGCTCTTACGTAGTAAGTTGTTCCTGGCTCGAGGTCGGTCAGCTCGCTTACGAATACTCCAGTTCCTTCACCATTCTGGGTTAAACCTTCGTTGGTCTCAAGGGTTGGCATTTCGGAAGTGCTATACACCACGCCACGGGCGGTAACGGCTGCGCCGCCATCATCGGTAACCTCGCCACCAGAGGTGGCAGTGGTTTGGGTAATGGCGGTAACCTCGGTTGTGATTACGGTAGGAAGGGTTGCTTCTGGCTCAACATCACGCATGCAACGGATGGAGTAGCCATAATTTTTACTATGACCATCCCAAGAAGACAATGTTCTTCTATCGTTTTCAATTTGCCACAAAGAACTACCAATAGCATCCTCGGAACTACTCCACCATTTTCCATATTGGCCAATATCATTATAGTAACCATGTACATCCAAACGGTAACCGCCTGGTAATGCTGAGAAGCCGTACTCATCAGTTGCATCGGTATTGGGGCTATCCCAGCGTGGATGGGCATCAGGGGCAGTATTTGTGCTTTTCAGTTTACCTCCAGCAACATATTCTGTTCCACCATAATCAGAAAGTATTAACCAGTCCTCATCACTTGGTACTCTCCATCCAGTAGGACAAAGTCCACTTGCACCATCAATTGCAAACCAGTTGTATAGGGCACCATAGGCATCGAGAACCTCAGCGTCAGAATTCAAGCCTTCAATACTGAAAAATGGATAAATTGCGTAAGCACCAATGGTTAGAGCAGCCCATTGCTCTTCTGTGTATCCTGTTGTAATGGAATTACCATTATTATAATGGGTAACCATAAGGTTTTTGGCAAACCACTCTTGGTTTCCAATTATTACCGTTGGGTACTCGTTGCCGTCGTAGTCAATTGCGCCATCGCCATTGATAATATCAAAAGGCTCTAGGGTTACAAACATTAACTGCTCACCGTAGGCAGTTCCTACGCTATTGGTGGCGTAGGCCCTCACGTAGTAGGTTGTAGCTGGTTCAAGACCTATTAATACACCCATGAACTCGCTGTAGCTATCGCCATCCCCATAAGACATACCTTCATTATCCTCAAGGGTTGGCTGTTCATAAGTGGCGTAAACGAATCCGATATCGGTTATGGCTACACCACCTGAATAAGTAACACCTCCCCAGGGTATTGCACTTGTGGTTGTGATATTGGTAACCTCATTAGTTGTAACAGAAGGAGGCTCTGGCTCAACATCGCGCATACAGCGAATGGATCTACCACATAGTTTAGGGTCTTGTTCAAATTCCAAGAAGATATATTCGTTGAACATAATACTTTCCCAAGCAAGTTCATCAGTATCCTCAGTAGATGACCACCAGATACCAAATAAACCTTGTTGACCAAATGAACCAATGCTGTGACGTTGACCACCAGGAGTAGATGAAAAACCATATTCATCAGTTTCACCATTGTTGGGGCTTTCCCAACGTGGGTGGGCATCAGGGGCAGTATTTGTGCTTTTAAGTTTTCCTCCAGCAACATGATACGTTCCAACATAATCAGAAAGAATAGTCCAATCCTCATCGGATGGAACCCGCCAGCCTGTGGGGCAAAGTCCCCTTACATCGTCAACAGTAAACCAGTTGTACAATGCTCCGTACGCTCCGAGAACCTCGGCATCTGAGTTTAGCCCGTCAATTTCTGCATGTGGGTATATAGCAAATGCTCCCTCGGTGGTGGTTGTCCAAGCAGTGTTATCAAGCCCTGTTGGGATTGCATCACCATTATTATAATGGGTAACCATTAGGTTCTTAGCAAACCACTCCTGATCTCCAATAATTACAGTAGTATATTCATTTCCATCGTAATCAATTGCGTCATCGCCATAGATAATGTCAAAAGGCTCCATCGTTTCAAACTCCAACTGCTCACCGTAGGCTGTACCCGCGCTGTTGGTGGCGTAAGCACGTACGTAGTAGGTTGTAGCTGGTTCAAGACCTATTAATACACCCATGAACTCGGTGTCGCTATCGCCATCCCCTTCTGTAGTACCCTCATTGTCCTCAAGGGTAGGTTGTTCAAAAGTAGCATATACAAATCCAATATCGTTAATAGTAGCGCCACCATTATTGGTAACACCGCCCCAAGGAATTGCAGTTGTGGTTGTAATATTGGTAACCTCGGTGGTGGTTACGGTGGGAAGGGTTATCTCCACCTCTACATCACGCATGCAACGGATGGATAGTCCATTATTCATGTCATCACCATCGCCTCTACCAACACCCTCATTATTATACCCCATGTAACGTAATCCAATATCATTAACTCCGTATTCTGTCCTACTCCACCATACTCCAAATTCTCCAATACTATTAAAAATACCATCATCATATCCTCGCTGACCACATGGGAGTGCAGAAAAACCAAAATTATCGGTTCCATTACCGTCAGAATTCCACCCGCTGGTAGATTTTAGTTTTGTACCACCATCGGTTCCTCGCCAGTCCCAAGCGTTGGGATCGTTAATTGTTGGATCAACAAAATTCTCTAACATAAACCAATCATCATCGTCTGGAACACGCCAGCCCGTTGGGCAAAGACCACGCTCATCATCAACAGCATACCAATTATAGAGCGCACCGTACGCTTCGAGAACCTCGGCATCGGAGTTTAAGCCATCAATTTCAGTATGAGGATAAATAGCATAAGCCCCAGTGGTTAAGGTTGGCCATTCTGCATTAGAAAAATCTGTTGGAATAGGATCACCATTATTATAATGGGTAACCATTAGGTTCTTGGTAAACCACTCCTGGTTCCCGATAACCACGGTGGGGTACAAGTTGCCGTCAAGATCAAGCACTCCTTCTTCTCCCCCTTCAACTACATCAGGCTCCAACGAAGGATCACTATAGGAGGCATAGTTAAACTGCCATACATAATCATCGTATATAAAGTTAACCTGCATAAGGTCAAAGCCTTCGTGCTCCTCAATGGTGATATGGAACGATACGCTGCTCTGCGGTACGCTCACCTCTTCGGTTGTGCCCAATTTCACAAGGCCTATCCATGCACCTAAACCTGTAAGGGTAACCATTCCAGTTTCCTCATCGTACTCAAAGGAATGGGTTCCGCTAAGCCATGCGCTTACGTCTTCGTCATAAATATTCACCATATTTTCTGGTATGGCTTCGAAGCATGTTCCAACGAGATATGGAGGGAAAATATTCTCTTCACCCCAGAACGCTCCCATATCGTCAAATACATAGGTACCATCGCTATGGAATGTGAACTCGTGGTGATAAACGCATGGGCGGGCACCATCGTTCTCAAGCGACCACCAAGCATAAGGTAAATCTAAATCAGGGCCAACCCCCATACTTTCACCTACTCTATATAGTTTCCAGGTTTTGGAGGTTTCTCCAGTTAGTAAAATGGAGGGGGTTGTTGAGTTTAGCGTTTCAAACATCTGTTGCTCACCGTAAGCCGTTCCCACGCTATTGGTGGCGTACGCCCTTACGTAGTATGTTATTCCGGGTTCTAGGTCGGTTAGCTCACTTACAAACTCGCCAGTGCCGTCGCCATCCTCGGTAAAGCCCTCGTTTTCCTCAAGGGTTGGCTCCTCGGAGGTTGCCCATACCACGCCACGGGCGGTAACGGCTGCGCCGCCATCATTATATACCTGACAGAAAACATCGGCTTGTGAGGAGGAAATGTTTTCCACATCGATGGTTAAAACGGTTGGTGGCATAAGTGAAGTCTCCCTGTAATAGCACCCTTTCAGATCGCCCTCTAAGGTAATGCACATCTGGTTATCTAAGAATGTAACGCCAAGATTCTCACCATCAATATAATAAACACCATCAACCTTTGACCAAGTTCCTAATTCTTCACTTTCTCCTTCACAGCCATATGATTCACCATC
>CAYZSD010000115.1:0-11575 GCA_964481075.1 uncultured Rikenellaceae bacterium
AGTGCAATAGAATATGCCAATAAAGTTAACAAATTTTCCCATATTGCAAATAAAAAACCAAACAAAAAAGCCAACGGCAGGGATAACACCCGCAGTTGGCTTTTTTGAAATGCTTTCGGTACTTGCTTCTAGTTTACCTTAAGCACATCCTTGAATGCTTGCTTGAACGAATCCTTAGGAAGGGCTCCCATGGCCATCTGGGGCTTATCGTCCATTGGGATAAACAAAATTGATGGGATGCTACGTATGCCAAACATACCTGCAAGCTCGCGTTCCTTCTCGGTGTCGATCTTGTAAATGTCGAGCTTTCCCTCGTACTCCTTCGATAGCTCGTCAAGCACTGGGGCTACCATTCGGCACGGTCCGCACCAATCGGCGTAAAAATCTATCACTGCGGGTCTTGTTCCCTCGAATTTCCAGTCGGTATTCTTTTCAAAATCGAATACCTTTGTCTTGAATGTTTCCATTGTCAAATGCTCTACCATGGCTAGTTCATTTTTTTAAAATTTATGGTTGTATTTATTTATGTCGATATGTTCATTACAAAAAACATTCCAATTTCCGAATTGTTCAATTATGTAGTAATTTTGTCAGAATTTCTAAACATTACTATTCTTCCTGATGAAGGAACATATTAGCGAAAAGATATTCGAGGTAATATCGCAAGCAGCCAAGGAGTTAAACCGTCCAACCTACGTTGTAGGCGGCTATGTTAGGGATATATTCCTAAGTAGGACATCGAAGGACATCGATATTGTGATTCAGGGAAGTGGCATTGAACTTGCTCAATTGGTTGCAAAAAAGTTGGGGAACAAGAAGGTAACAATATTCAAACGTTTTGGCACCGCCCAGCTAAAGAGCGGCGACTGGGAGGTGGAGTTTGTTGGAGCGAGACGAGAATCGTATAGTCCCGACTCTCGAAAACCTATCGTTGAGGATGGCACCATTGAGGATGATCAACGGCGTAGAGATTTCACCATGAACGCTTTGGCCATAAGCTTGCACCCCGATGCCTTTGGGCTGCTTGTTGACCCCTTCGGCGGGCTCGATGACATAAAGGATAGGACAATTCGCACGCCGCAAGATCCCGACATTACCTTCTCCGATGATCCTCTTCGGATGTTACGTGCCATACGTTTTGCCAGCCAGCTCGCCTTCGACATTGAACGGAAAACCTTTTCGGCCCTTGGCCGAAACAGCGAAAGGCTCAGCATTATTTCAATGGAACGGATTGTTGAAGAGTTGAACAAAATTATTCTGTCCAAACGTCCTTCGAATGGATTCCTTATGCTTGAACAAACCGGGCTACTCCGTCAGTTCTTCCCAGAACTAGTTGCATTAAAGGGAGTTGAGTCGGTTGAAGGGCATCAGCATAAGGACAACTTTTTCCATACCCTTCAGGTACTGGACAATTTGGCAGAGAAATCGGACAACCTTTGGCTTCGGTGGGCTGCACTTCTCCACGATATTGCAAAACCACCTACAAAGAAGTACATCAAGGGGCAGGGATGGACCTTCCACGGGCATGAATTCCTTGGTCACAAGATGATACCTGGCATCTTCAGACGGTTGAAGCTCCCACAAAATGACAGGTTGAAGTACGTTCAGAAAATGGTTCTGTTGCACCTTCGCCCCATTGTCCTTTCAAGCGAAGAGGTAACCGACTCGGCCGTTCGACGGTTGCTTTTCGATGCAGGAAACGATATCGACGACCTGATGAGCCTTTGTGAAGCCGATATTACCTCAAAAAATGATCATAAGGTAAAAAGATACCTTGCTAACTTCGAACTTGTTAGGAAGAAATTGGTTGAAATTGAGGAGAAGGATGCCATTCGAAATTTCCAGCCTCCTATTACTGGAGAAATGATTATGTCGATGTTCGAATTATCACCAAGCAAGCCGGTAGGTTTAATAAAAGACGCTATCAAAGATGCAATACTTGACGGGAAAATCCATAACAGCTTCGATGAAGCTTTTGATCTTATGTTAAATTTAGGGGAAGAGCTTAAACTGACACCAAAGAAAACGAAAGCAGACATTGAACTGATGGTTCAGTCCAAAAATATGACACATCCAGAAGAGCAATAGTCTCTACAGCAACCAAAAACAAAATGATTTTCTTGATTGCAAGAAAAAGGTATAACTATCTTACTAATAGAAACTTTTCGTACAATCGTCGAGGCTTTCGCGAATATCAAATACAGAATGAAGTTGGAGCAATTTAACCAATTCCATCACCTCGGGACTAATTTTGCATAGCTTTAACTGCGCATCCTGATTCTTTGAAGCACGAAGAACTGAGAGCAGAGCACCAAATCCAGAGCTATCGATATAGTCAACCCCCCCAAGATCAATAATAATCTTCATATTTGGCTGGTCGATGAAGCTGGTAACTTCTACCTTAAATTTTTGCGAAATGGCAACGTTAAGCTTAGTGTCCTTGTCGAGGGAAACAACCAGCACATCGTTAATCTTTTCAATATTAATCATGTCTATTTAGGATTAAGAGCGTTAATAAAATCGTTTAGTTCTTCAATAGTCTCACCAGAAAGAGTTTTGAATTGCTCAATTAATACTGGGTACCTTTGGGTTTCAACCCCGTTCTTTGCTAGCATTTCAAGTTCTTTCATGTTTTCTGCTATGGTAATAACACCTAAAGTTAGGGCAGACCCCTTAATCTTGTGTGCTAACTTTCCAAGCGAAAGGTAATCAGAATTTGAATAAACTATATCGAGTTGAGCAGAAAAAAATGATACCTGCTTAATAAATGCGTTAACAAGGTCGAGAACAAGCTGTTGATTTCCACCAGAGATTTCAATAAGATGCTCAATATCAATATACTTGTATCCCATACAATAAATCAATTAAACCTGCTAAGAGACAAATAATCTTATTGCCAATGAGAAATACCTTTCAACATAAACAATTTTAACTTACTAGCATTCTAAAAAAAATATGCAACCACAAAGTAAACATTTTTTTTGATTTGAAAAAAAGAGCCTTACAATAAAAAAAGTAATATTATTCAAATAAAGGGTTGGGTATTCGCAAAAAAACGAGTAGGTTTGTAGTACTTTTTGTCAATCACCTATTAAATTAATAAAAGTTTAATACAATGAAAAATACACCATTTACAAAGTATCATATAGCTTTGGGAGCCAAAATGGTGCCCTTTGCAGGATATAATATGCCCATTGAGTATTCAGGAATCAACGATGAGCACATTACTGTTCGTGAGAAGCTTGGTGTTTTCGATGTTTCGCACATGGGTGAGGTGTGGGTGAAAGGACCTAATGCTCTCAACTTTATACAATATGTTACGAGTAACGATGCTGCTGCCCTCATCAATGGGAAAGTTCAGTACTCGTGTTTTCCAAATGGTATTGGAGGCATAGTTGATGATCTGCTTGTTTACCGAGTCGATGTCGAAACTTACCTCTTGGTAATTAACGCTGCAAACATAGATAAGGACTGGAAATGGCTTTGCCAACAAGCACCAAAATTCAATCTAACCCCAGGTAAAGAGCTATACAATGCTTCCGATGAGATTGCCCAGCTTGCTATTCAAGGGCCATTAGCCCTGAAGGCAATGCAAAAGCTAACCTCTGAACCAGTTGAAGATATGGAGTATTACACCTTCAAAAAGATTCAGTTTGCAGGAATTGACGGGGTAATCTTCTCAACAACTGGATACACAGGTGCAGGCGGTTGCGAAATATACTGCGCCAACGAGGATGCCGAAAAACTTTGGGAAGCAGTGATGGAAGCCGGAGCGGAGTTTGGTATTAAGCCCATAGGACTTGGTGCAAGGGATACCCTACGCCTTGAGATGGGCTTCTGCCTTTACGGAAATGATATCACCGACTCAACCTCACCCCTCGAAGCAGGTTTGGGATGGATAACCAAATTCGCTGACCACAAGAACTTCATCGATAAGGATTACATGCTTGAGCTTAAAGAAGCTGGCTTAACCCGAAAACTTGTTGGCTTTGAAATGATTGATAGGGGTATCCCTCGCCAACACTACGAAATTGTTGACGAAGAGGGTGAGGTTATTGGCGAAGTAACTTCGGGTACTATGTCGCCTATGATGAAAGTTGGGATTGGTATGGGTTACGTGAAAACTATATACAGCAAACCAGATACCGAGGTTTACATTAGCATTCGAGGTAAGAACCTCAAGGCAAAGGTTGTTAAACTGCCTATCTATAAGAAGAAGTAGAATAAGAATAATTCCCATTTTTCACCTAAAGGTGTAAAGATTATACCATAATTGTATCCTCTTTACACCTTACTATTTTTTTTTAGGAATGACTACACGAAACATAGAAGTATGTTTTACCCCCGAAAACATTCAATTCTACAACATAGCCAATTCGCATGTTGTTGTTGTTGATATTCTTAGAGCCACTTCAGCCATTTGTTCGGCCTTTGAGAATGGTGCAAAAGCTGTGTTGCCTATCCCAACCATTGAGGAAGCTAGAGCTGCAAAGGAAAGAGGTTTGATGGTTGCAGCCGAACGGGACGGTGTAAAGCTCGATTTTGCCGATTTTGGAAATTCCCCTTTCAACTTCAGCCCTGAACGTGTTGAAGGGAAAGTGGTAGCCTATAGCACCACCAATGGAACTCAAGCAATAGTTAAAGCATCTGGAGGTCTATCGGTCATCATAGGTGCATTTATCAACCTTTCTGCGGCTGCTACATGGGTTGCTAGCGCAAAAGAAGGAAATGTGCTAATCCTCTGTGCTGGATGGAAGGGCAAGTTCTGCCTAGAAGACACCCTATTTGCGGGGGCTTTTGCCGAAAAACTTCTCGCTTCACCCACATTCACAACCAATTGCGATTCTACGCATGCTGCTTTGCAGCTTTGGAAACTAGCAAAGGATAATTTGCCTAGCTATCTCGAAATAGTTGCACAACGCCACAGGCTAAAAAAACTTGGGCTTGACGATGTGCTTGACTACTGCTTTACACCCGATAGCTCAACTCTTGTTCCCTTTCTTCGAAACAATGAGCTAGTTGTTTCTTAGTATTAAAAAATGTTGTAACTTAATCGGAGTTTTTCCTGTTTAATATCATTTTAAATTATTAGGAAAAGACAAAAAAAAGTTAGAAATTTGACGGAAATATCCTAAATGTGTAACAGTTTAAAACTTTTAGCTATGAAAAAGCACAATTTTAACGCTGGGCCATGTATTCTACCCGAAATTGCCCTTGAGAACACAGCAAAAGCTGTTCTTGAATTAGATGGTATTGGCCTTTCATTGATAACCATCTCGCACCGTTCAAAAGAATTTCAAGCCATTATTGATGAAACCGTTGCACTCTGGAAGGAACTCCTTAACATTCCCGAAGGGTATCAAGTTCTATTCCTGGGAGGAGGGGCAAGCTTACAATTCTGTATGGTCCCATACAATATCATGAACAAGAAATCGGCATACCTCGAAACAGGGGTTTGGGCTAAGAAAGCACTGAAAGAGGCTGCCTTTTTTGGCGAAGCCAAAGCTGTTGCATCATCAGCCGATAAGAACTTCTCATACATCCCAAAAGGGTACACCATCCCCACCGATGCCGATTACTTCCATATCACTACCAACAACACCATTTACGGCACTGAGATTCACGAGGATTACGACTGCCCCATCAACCTGATAGCCGACATGTCGTCCGACATAATGAGCCGTCCTGTTGACGTGAGCAAGTACGCCTTAATATATGGTGGTGCTCAGAAGAATGTTGGCCCTGCAGGGGTTACCTTTGTTATTGTAAGGGAAGACATCCTTGGTAAAGTTGATCGCAAGATCCCAACCATGCTCGACTACCGTACTCACATTGCCGAAGGCTCAATGTTCAACACTCCTCCATGTTTCGCCATTTATACCATGCGCGAAACCTTAAAGTGGGTTAAGGGTCTTGGTGGTCTTGAGAAAATGTATGAGATAAACAAGAAGAAAGCCCAACTGCTTTACGATGAAATCGATCGCAACTCCATGTTCGTTGGTACTGCTGCAAAAGAGGATCGCTCCCTAATGAATATTTGCTTTGTGATGAACGAACAGTACAAGGACAAGGAAGATGCCTTCATGGAATTTGCCAAGAAAGCAGGTATGGTTGGAATAAAGGGACATCGTTCTGTTGGAGGCTTCCGGGCATCAACCTACAATGCTCTGCCCATTGAAAGTGTACAAGCACTTGTCGATTGCATGAAAGAATTTGAGAAGCAGAATGCCTAGCGCATCAATTATCTGGACAAACCTATTCAATCAATAAAAAAATTGAAAAAATGGCAAAAGTACTTGTTGCAACCGATAAACCCTTCGCAAAAGCTGCCGTTGATGGCATTAGAAAAATTGTGGAGGACGCAGGTTTTGAACTTGCATTGCTTGAAAAATATACCGATGTAGCCGACCTGCTGAATGCAGTAGCCGATGTCGATGCTCTAATTGTTAGGAGCGATAAGGTTACCTCCCAAGTGGTTGATGCAGCCAAGAACCTGAAGATAGTGGTACGTGCAGGTGCAGGATACGACAACCTTGACCTTGCAGCATGCTCAGCAAAAGGGATTGTTGCCATGAATACTCCAGGTCAAAACTCCAATGCCGTAGCAGAACTAGCCCTTGGGATGATGATTTTCATGGCTCGTAATCAGTTTAATCCTGGTACAGGTACCGAGATCAAGGGAAAACGACTTGGCATTCATGCCTACGGCAATGTTGGTAAACTTGTTGCTTCCCACGCAAAAGGATTTGGTATGGAGATATTTGCATTCGACCCATTCGTTAAGAAAGAGGAGATAGAAAAGGATGGCGTAAAAGTTGTTGATAGCGTTGAGGAACTCTATGCTGTTAGCGATTACCTTTCGCTTCATATTCCAGCCAACGACAAGACGAAAAAATCGATTGGCTTCGAGATTCTCACAAAAATGCCAAAGGGAGGAACCCTTATCAATACTGCCCGTAAAGAGGTTATTGACGAGGATGGGCTGATGAAAGCACTCGAAGAAAGACCCGACCTTAAGTACGCTTCCGATATCGCGGCCGATAATCATGCCGCTTTGGTTGAAAAATTTGGGGTAAGGGTTTTCAGTACCCCAAAGAAAATGGGAGCAGAAACTGCCGAGGCAAATATAAATGCTGGTCTCGCTTCTGCAAATCAAATTGTTAACTTCCTAAAACATGGCGATCGCACATTCCAGGTAAACAAGTAGCGATTCCTATTTAGCAATTGACCAATTCCTGCTTTCAGGTGAAATGACTCGGTTAATAAGGATTTCCTTCCACTTGTTTGAAAGCAGGAATTGCTATTTAAAATATCATTAACAACATATACCACAAAAAACAAATATACTATGGTAAAGATTAAACCTTTTAAGGGTATTCGCCCCCCAAAAGAGCTAGCCAAGGAGGTTGCCTCTCGCCCTTACGATGTACTGAATTCCGTTGAGGCTAAGGCCGAAGCTGGTGAAAAATCGTTGCTACATATCATTAAGCCTGAGATTGATTTCAATCCCATAATCGATGAGCATTCACAAGAGGCTTACGATAAAGCAGTAGAGAATTTCAAACTCTGGAAAGAGCGTAAATGGCTTATACAGGACGAAAAAGAAATGTACTACATCTATGCCCAAACCATGGAAGGAAGAACCCAGTATGGCCTTGCAGTAGCTTGCCACTTCGAGGATTACATGGAAGGGAAGATAAAGAAGCACGAACTCACACGTCCCGATAAGGAGGAAGATCGAATGATTCATGTTCGGATTCAGAATGCCAATATCGAACCCGTTTTCTTCGCTTATCCTGCCATAAAAGAAGTTGACGACATTGTATCTAAAGTCGTTAGCAGCAAAAAAGCCGATTACGACTTCGTTGCAGCCGATGGTTTTGGGCATCACCTATGGACCATAGAGGATGAAAAAATAATTAGTCAAATAACCGATATTTTCGCAAAACAACCAGCCCTATACGTAGCCGATGGACACCATAGAACGGCTGCTGCTGCAAGGGTTGGCCTTGAAAAGAAGAGCAAAAACCCAAACCATACTGGTAATGAGGAATATAACTATTTTCTAGCTGTAATCTTCCCCGACAACCAGCTAACAATTATCGATTACAACCGTGTAGTAAAAGATTTGAATGGCCTCACTCCCACTCAACTCATTGATAAACTAAAGGAGAACTTTGAGGTAGAAGAAAAAGGTGCTGAAATTTACAAACCAAGCAAACTGCACAACTTTAGCATGTACCTCGAAGGGAAATGGTACTCACTTACAGCAAAACCAGGTACTTACAACGATAACGACCCAATTGGCGTGCTCGATGTAACAGTTCTTTCAAACCTTGTACTTGATAAGGTATTGGGAATATCCGACCTTAGAACATCGAAAAGAGTTGATTTTGTTGGCGGAATCCGTGGTTTGGGCGAACTGAAACGTAGGGTCGATAATGGCGAAATGGCCGTTGCTTTCGCACTTTACCCGGTTTCAATGAAACAACTCATTGATATTGCAGATACAGGCAATATCATGCCACCCAAAACAACTTGGTTCGAGCCGAAACTTCGTAGTGGTTTGGTGATTCATAGCCTCGACTAAGCATCCTTTTGAGTGTTAAATGCAAAACGGGTAGCCTTCGCTACCCGTTTTTTTTTTTCAAATTTCTCAATTTATGCAACTAATATGGTGAAGTCAGAACATGACAATAAAAACAAAAAAAGATAAAGCTTAACAAATCATTAGGTCAAACCAAAAAAACTAAAGTTATGAAAATTAAGAATTTGTTTTTAGCCTTTTTAGGATTAGTTGCAGTATATCCAGTATCAGCTCAGCTAAGGCAGCAGTTTAGGAGTGAACCGGCAGGGGTTTGGTTCGTTCAGCTACCCACAGCAAAGGAGCGATACACAAATTTGGATGTTCAGGTAACACAAAAAGCTCTTTTGGGAGAAAAAGTTTCTCAGGCAACCGAAAAGATTTCGGCAGCAGCGAACCTGCTTGGTGGCGTTGTTCAGGACAATACCGGGACTTTCAGCGATAAGAAGGAGCCCCTTCGTAAGTATCAAATCATCCCCAATGTATTCCCTTCTGAGGGAACTCTTTACCTCGAAGTTCTATTCTACGATGAACACATTGCTCACAACATGAACCTTCCAGCTCGTTACTTCGATGGCATAGGAACTGGAGTTAAGGTAGAGTACAACCTATACAAAATGCCAGAGAAGAAGCTAATTCTTTCCGAAGGTCCTTTCTGGGTTTACGGAGAAGGTGGTAAAGGGGCTGGGCCATTCCAAACTTACGAGGAGATATATAAAGACAGGGTAAGAATAGCTGGCGGATGGGCAACCGAACAGGTTAAAAATAAGTATGCCATTGAATATAAATACACACCCTTCAATGCCTACGTAGTTAGAAACCTTGATGGCGAGGATGCCAAGAAAGCTGAGGAAGCACAAAAAAAGTTAGTTTCACTTGCTAATCGATTTAGATCTCAGGGACACAAAGAGGAGTATAAGAAAGAAGTTAATGAGTGTATAGCAATTTGGGAAGAATTGCTCAAGCAATATGTTCCCGATGCTAGAAGAGGAAAGGATGCAGCAATCAACGATAACAACGTTTGGACCCTACACTACAACCTTGCAGTTGCTTATTATCTGCTAGGAAATAAAGCCAAGGGTAGCGAATACGCCGATAAGGGCGCAGCAATAACAAAAATCCAATGGGAGGATATCAAAAATAGCAAGGGTGAAGTAATTGGAAAGAAAAAAATTGGCATTCAGCATGGTACAGAAGATCTTTTCCATGTTCTAAAAGGACGATTTGAAGCCTTCTATGCTGGCATTGCCGCCCACAACCCAACATTTGTGGCCATGCTCACCAATTCCGACAACCTGTTTAATACTTCGCGGAAGGCAAGAAACATTGCAACAAATGTTTTCATCTCAAATGTGATGGGGCTAGAGGTTCCTGTTGAAATAATTTCAAATAACTTCGAGAAGATGCCAAAAGGTTACTCAGGTGCTGTTAATCAGGATGGTAACGAAGTAGTTACCTTCACTGTAAAGAAAAATCCATTGGCATTTATGCAAAAGCACAAAACATATATTGCTAAGATACAACGAGTTGATGAAACTGTTAAAACCAAGCAAACCTATAATGCTTTCTTATCTCCTTCCTATACAACTTACGATTTTAGCTATCAAACAAAAGAAAGATTTTGGGGATTGCCAGCTAGAATTGGGTTTAACAAAGTAAAATCGATTCCTAAGCAAAACTCACTTGGCGGCACATCCATTATTTTCGATTACAATGGAGATATCAAATTTTCGAACTATAAGTTTAGCGACAAGGGGATGTTCATTAACATTAAATCTATTAGGGTGACTGAAAGGGATGCGCTGAAACTTAACAAGATTGACAGCAGGATTACCCTCAAAGACTTCACAGAGATATCAACAATCGACAACACGATTACCGACATTGAACGTAACAGAGAGGTTGGCTTTTTTAGTGCTTTCACATACCGAGTAATCAAAAAAACCGATTACCCCACCACAGAAATATCGAATAATACCAAGAATCAAAAGTTGAATATGGCCACCGATACCAAAATCGAAAGCAAGGATGATAATGGTAACTGGACCAAAATGAAAGTTGGCAAACTCGAAGTATCAAGGAGTATCGTTTACTAGAATAGTATTACTTAAATAAAGGGTGTCCAAAAAGCTCGACTTTTTGGACACTTTTTTTGTGGGGATTTAAAAAAACTAAAAAAAAATTGCACGGCATGTTATTTATTTCTAACTTTGTGTTAGAAATTATTAACTAATATTTAGTAATCATGAAAAAATCAAATCAAGTTTTTTTAATTGTTGGACTTGTAATAATCTCAAGTGTAGCATGGTTTATTAGCATTAATAAAGTGACCAACCTACTAGAAAATCTGCATTTTATTGTAATACTTTTGCTAGTATTATTTGCACTATTTATTGGTTATAAACGGCTAACTAGTGAAAGGCGAGGAGAACCAACCGAGGATGAGATGTCAAAGAAGGTTGTTCAAAAAGCGGCTGCCATTTCGTATTTCATCTCACTTTACCTATGGGTGGCGATTATCTACGTTAAGGACAGGGTAGAGGTGGATACCGAGGTGCTAATCGGTTCGGGGATTCTTGGCATGGCAGTTATCTTTGCTTTAAGCTGGATAGTCTTAAACTTTATGGGTTTGAGGAATGAATAATCGAATCAAAGAGCTGCGAGCAAGGTTCAATCTTACCCAGGAAGATCTGGCAAACCGGGTGAACGTGCGAAGGGAGACCATCGTTTTCCTTGAAAAGGGTAAGTACAACCCATCACTCAAACTAGCTTATGACATTTCAAAGGTTTTCAATGTAACCATTGAAGAGGTGTTTATTCTTACTGATGATTAATTGATATCTAAATGTTTAGAATGACATTAACTCCCAATCAGCACAAATCCAGCCCAGTCTAAGGGCAAGAAGCCTTTAGCAATGCAATCCAACTTGGCAAGTCGTAACGATTCTGCATAGGTATTCCCTTCGAGTAGGTACTGGTAGAATGCTACCA
>CAYZSD010000116.1:0-11567 GCA_964481075.1 uncultured Rikenellaceae bacterium
CAACAAGATGAAAAATAGCTATTTCGCACATGAAACTGCCGTTATCGATACCGATTGTGAAATTGGCGAGGGAACAAAAATCTGGCATTTCACTCACATCATGTCAGGGTGTAAAATCGGAAAAAATTGTAACTTTGGTCAAAACGTGGTTGTTTCACCTCAAGTGATACTTGGTGACAACGTGAAGGTTCAGAATAATGTTTCAATATATACAGGCGTTATTTGCGAGAATGATGTATTCCTTGGCCCATCGATGGTTTTCACGAATATCATTAACCCCAGAAGTGCTGTAGTACGAAAAGATCAGTATGTTAAAACCTTGGTGAAGCAGGGGGCAACCATAGGAGCCAATGCAACAATAGTTTGTGGGATTACTCTTGGCGAGTTTTGTTTTATTGGTGCTGGAGCAGTGGTAGTTAAGGATGTCAAACCCTACTCCCTTGTATTGGGAAACCCGGCACGCCATGTTGGCTGGATGAGTGAGTTTGGTCATAGATTACACTTCGGCAGCGAATGTACTGCAGTATGTCCTGAGAGTAATGAAATCTATAAACTCGAAAGTAACCAAGTAGTCAAGTGTAAGTAAATAAATGAATTAGTATGCCAAAGAATTTTTGTTTGATTGGGTCTGCCGGTTTTATCGCACCTCGACACCTTAAAGCCATAAAAGAAACGGGTAACAACCTTCT
The DNA here is from genome assembly GCA_964481075.1 of uncultured Rikenellaceae bacterium. Classification (GTDB taxonomy): domain Bacteria; phylum Bacteroidota; class Bacteroidia; order Bacteroidales; family Tenuifilaceae; genus MWFE01. The sequence continues at coordinate 690 of CAYZSD010000116.1, forward strand.
GGCTTCGCTCGACAAACATGACTGCGTTGGAATCATTGACAGCTACTTTCCGGAAGCCGATTTTTTCATTGAGTATGAAAGGTTCGATCGGCATATCGACAAGCTCAAAAGGGAAGGGATACTGCTTGACTATGTGAGTATTTGTACTCCAAACTACCTTCATGATTCGCACATAAGATTTGCTTTAAGGCATGGCGCCGATGCGATCTGCGAGAAACCCATAGTTCTTAACCCTTGGAATATCGATGCGCTTGAAGTGATTGAAAAAGAAACAGGTAGAAGAGTAAGTACCATATTGCAGCTTCGATATCATCCATCAATCCTTGAACTTAAGAGGAAAGTTGAAGCCTTACCCCCTGATCAGATCCTTGACATTGATCTGACTTATATTACCAGCCGTGGGCGATGGTTCCATATTTCTTGGAAGGGAGATGTCCAAAAATCGGGCGGAGTTGCTACGAACATTGGCATTCACTTCTTTGACATGCTGACTTGGATTTTCGGAAGTGTTAAGGAGAATATTGTACATGTTTCCCAACACGACAAAGCTGCAGGATTCCTTTCGCTCGAAAGAGCGAGGGTTCGTTGGTTTCTTAGCCTGGATTACTACGATATTCCTGAGGAAGTGAAACAGAAAGGTTTAAGAACATTCCGTTCTTTGTCGATTGGAAATGAGGAGTTTGAGTTTAGTGAGGGGTTCACCGATTTGCATACCGTTAGCTATAAGGAAATCCTCGAGGGTAGGGGGTATGGCTTAGCCGATGCCAGAATTTCAGTTCAAACCGTTCACCATATCCGTAATTCGAAGCCACAAGGTTTAGTTGGTGATTATCACCCGTTTTGTAAAAACTTAAAATAAATATCCTAATGAACCTTTACGACAAGCTGGTTAGCAAGCAGGAAAAATTGGCTGTTATTGGATTGGGTTACGTGGGCCTTCCAATCGCTGTTGAATTTGCTAAAAAGATTTCAGTTATTGGATTTGATATTAAACCCGATCGAGTGGAATTAATAAAAAAGGGTATTGATCCCAGCAGAGAACTTGAACCAGAAGCCTTTCAGGATTGTGATATTCATTATTCTGCAAACCCTGATGACTTAAAAGAGGCTAAGTTCTATGTGGTTGCTGTTCCAACACCAATTGACGAACATAATCTTCCTGACCTAAAACCATTGCTTTCAGCAACCCAAACCGTTGCAAAGGTTCTTAAGAAAGGCGATTATGTGGTCTATGAATCAACGGTTTACCCAGGATGTACCGAGGAGGATTGTGTCCCATTGTTGGAGAATATCTCAGGTTTGAAGTATATCGAAGATTTCAAGGTTGGCTTCTCACCTGAACGCATAAATCCAGGCGATAAGGAGCATACCCTAACGAGAATCGTAAAGGTTTCAAGCGGTTGCGACGAGGATTCGGCTGAGGTAATAGCCAAAACCTATGAGCTTATTATAAAGGCCGGTGTCCATCGAGCCAGCAGTATAAAGGTTGCTGAAGCCGCAAAAATTATTGAAAATACACAGAGGGATATTAACATAGCCTTCATGAACGAGCTTTCGTTGATTTTCAACAGGATGAGTATTAACACCTACGAAGTTCTTGAAGCGGCTGGTACCAAGTGGAACTTCCTTAAGTTTTTCCCCGGTTTGGTTGGTGGTCATTGCATTGGCGTTGACCCATACTATCTGGTTTACAAAGCAAAGGAGTTGGGGTATCATCCTCAAATAATAAGTTCAGGCCGCTTCATTAATGACTCAATGGGAGGGTACGTTGCTAAACAAATTGTGAAGAAAATTATTGCCCACGATAAAAATGTAAAGGAAGCTCGTGTCCTCTTGATGGGTATAACTTTTAAGGAGAATGTAAGCGATATCCGAAACTCTAAGGTTGTTGATATAGTTAATGAACTCAAATCATATTGCGTTAAGCATATAGATGTGATTGATCCTTACGCTGATAGCGACGAAGTACAACATGAATATGGTTTTCACCTAGCAAAGAAACCTGAGGGAAAGTATGATACGATAATCCTTGCCGTTAATCATGATGAGTACAACTCTCTTTCAGAGTCTTTCTTTCTGAGTATAGCTTCAGAAGGCTGTATTTTTGTAGATATAAAAGGAATTTTCCGAAATAGAAGACCTAATGGGTTGACATATTGGAGTTTATAGTTATTTAATGATTTTCTAATGCCCGTTGTTTTATGAAAGTACTTGTAACAGGAACGGCTGGTTTTATTGGTTTCCATCTTGCTCAAAGATTAATTGCCAGAGGCGATGAGGTTATTGGCATTGATAGCATTAACGACTACTATGATGTTAATCTTAAGTATTCACGATTGGAACAAACAGGTATTTTAAAAAGCAGTATCGACTATAAAAAGAAGGTTACAAGCAAGAAATATCCAAATTACAGCTTCATAAAGCTAAACCTTGAGGACAGGGAGTCAATTCTTGACCTTTTTAGAAATGAAAAGTTTCACAGGGTTTGCAATCTTGCTGCGCAAGCAGGTGTTCGCTACAGTTTACAGAACCCTTTTACTTACATCGATAGTAATATCACTGGATTCATCAACATTCTTGAAGCATGCAGGCATAACGGGATTGAACATCTTTCTTACGCTAGTAGTTCCAGCGTTTACGGATTAAATGAAACCATGCCTTTCTCTACAAGCCACAACGTTGACCATCCAATTAGCCTATATGCTGCAAGCAAGAAGAGTAACGAGCTTATGGCCCATACCTATAGCTACCTCTTTAATCTTCCAACTACCGGATTAAGGTTTTTTACCGTTTATGGGCCCTGGGGCAGACCCGATATGGCTCTTTTCCTTTTCACAAAAGCAATCATCGAGGGAAAGCCCATCGATGTTTACAATAATGGGAATATGCGGCGAGACTTCACGTACATCGACGATATCGTAGAGGGGGTTGTGAGAGTAATTGATTCAATCCCAAAGCCTAACCAGCAATGGAACAGTACAATGCCTGATCCTTCAACATCGAAAGCCCCCTACAAGGTTTACAACATTGGCAATAGCGCTCCTGTTCAGCTCCTTGATTTCATTCATTCAATTGAAAAAGCCCTTGGAAAGACAGCTTTTAAAAATTTCTTGCCTATTCAACCTGGGGATGTTCCTGCAACCTGGGCAAATGTCGATGATTTGGTTGATGATCTAGACTATCAACCTAATACGCCTATTAGTGAGGGTGTTGGGAGGTTTATTGAATGGTATAGATCTTATTACAAAAAGGAATAAACTATTGCCAACAGGAATTATTTCTTGAGGTAATTCTCAAAAACAATCTCAAATTTTTTAACCTTTGGTAGAATAACCATTTGACAGTAAGGCTTACTTTTATTTTGCTCAAAGTAGTTTTGGTGGTATTCTTCTGCTTTAAAGAAATTTTTGTAGGGCGATATTTCAGTAACAATAGGATCTGGCCAAATTCCATTGCTATCGAGCAATGCTTTAACTTCCATCGCAATTGTTTTTTGCTCCTCATTGTGGAAGAAGATGACAGAACGGTATTGTGTTCCAACATCAGCCCCCTGACGATTAAGAGTTGTTGGATTATGGGTTTTGAAGAATACCTCAAGAAGCTTTGCAAAGCTTATAACACTAGGTTCGAAAGTTATCTGCACTACCTCAGCATGACCGGTTAGTCCAGAGCAAACCTCCCTGTATGTTGGCTTAGAAATATCTCCTCCTGCATACCCCGATTCAACCTTGCGAACCCCATTCAACCTCTCGAAAATTGCCTCAACACACCAAAAACAACCAGCTCCAAAAGTAGCATGTTCGTATTTAGCATTCATTTTTTCACCATTTGTGGTCATAATGTTATTTGTTGATAACAACAATAAAAAAACTACCAAAAGATTCATAATGTACTTTTGGTAGTAACACATTGGAATAAAAAATGTTCAAGAAATTCACTTAAAACTTACACAGGAGGGAAGTTAGTATATAAAAATGATTCTACTAGTTAGCTTTCAGCTCATTAATAATGTCTTTGAGCCTTTCTATTTCCTCTTCATAGTTTCGCCGAAGCTCATCTTCCTTAACCCTTTGCTCCTCGGCTTTTCTGCTCATCTCTTCCTGAGTGGCTTGCAATTCCTCCATATTCTGGCGCATTTCCTCTTCCTGAGCTAACATTTCCTCAGCCTGTTGCTGCGACTGTTCAAGAAGGTAACGAGTCCTAGCATTGATTTTTACTGTAAGAATCGAAGATGCAATGCTTTGAGCGACCTTTTCAACAAATTCTACTTGATGTGGCTCAAGCTTTGTGAACGATGCCATTTCAATAACCCCTAAAACAACTTCTTCGAGCTTTAGTGGGATAAGCACAATGAAACGTGGAGTGGCTTTACCTAAACCAGAGGTTATCAAAATATAATCGGCGGGAACCTCCGAAAGCAAAATGGTTTCCTTTTCCAAGGCGCATGCTCCAATAAGCCCTTCACCAATTTCAACCCTACGATTTGCATGTTTCTTCCTATCCCAAGCCCAGGCAGAAAGTAGCTGAAAGAAGTTATCATTCTTGTCATCATCGTTAAGGATAAATAACCCCGCCTGATTCATGTTGAGGTATCTCACGAGGCTTCTAACCACTTCATCTGCAAGATTTTGTATATTATCGCTGTTTTGACGTAGGATATCGCTAAAAAGGGCGAAACCTTCGTTGGCCCATGCTCGCTTTTTATCTTCTGCTTTTCGTTTATCTTCCTCATCCTTGGCCTTTTTTAGGGAATCACGCATGTCGAGCAATGATTTTCCGAGGATGTCGTTTTCGCCAAGAAGTTCTAACTTACTGCTTAGCCTTCCGTTTCCAATATCGAGGGCAAAGGAAGTTTTACTATTTAACCCTTCAATGGAGGTGTTTAGTGCTTTTGCCATCTCCTCAACCTCATCGCCAGAGTCGATGTGGAGTACCATTTTTGTTGAAATTTCGCCTTTGGCCATCCTTTTCAACGATTCTGTTATTCTTATAATAGGAGCAGTAATATTGTTAGCAAAAAGAATTAGTAGCAAAATGATTAATGAAATTCCAACCAATCCAACGCCCAAAGAAACATAAAGGGTATGATTTGCTTGAGCCATAATTTCGTGTTTAGGTATTGAAAGCACTAACGACCAGGATGTTGGAGTTCCTAATGGGCTTACTGGAGAGAAGAACATGAGGTGCTCTCGACCTAAATCGTCGGTTTGGGTTAAGGTGAATTTTTCGCCACGCTGTATTCGACCAACTATTTGGGTGCTATCATTTTCATTCGAAAGTACGCTGGAAATGCCTTTGTATATCAGGGAACTGTTGGGGTGACCTGCAATTGTCCCATTTTTTGATACTAGCATGGCGTAGCCACCTTCAACTAGTTTTATGTTTTTAACCAAGTTTTGAATATCGGTAAGCTCAACATCGAGACCAACCATACCCATAAACTTCCCATTAATTTTTAGAGGCGATGCTATGGTTGTTATAAGCAACGCTTCTCGACTATTGTCCTGTACCACGTCTTGGTACGGTTCCCAAATGTCGTCAACATTATTTCGTTTAAAACGCCCATACTTATCGGGATCTCCCTGAAGGCTACGCTCCTCAACTTTCTGCTCGAATTTGTTCCCACTTCGAAGGATATACATTAGGATGCGACCATGATCCTTGGTGTATCCAGGAATATATCCGTAATACTCCCAGCTGTCCCAAAGAATATAGACATGAGGATTTGCCTTAATGATAGGGAGGTACATGTCCATGAATAGCTTTTGCCAACGCTCGGGGGGGATGGTTTGATAAATCGAGAAAGCTTGAGTAAGGGTTTGTGTGATGGTTAGATTCTTCTCAAAGAAGTTTTGCACTTCCAGTGCAGAATTTCTAGCTTGAAGTTCAGTCTTTTCGATAGTTTCAACTAGAATAGTTTTCCTTGAATTGGTTATGATGTAACCAAGTATGATTACATAAAAAACCGAGAATATGGTAAGGATATAAAGCAGAATCTTTTGACGAATTCCTAACTTAATCTTCATATTGCATTATTTTTTTGTGGCTAAATTTAATGATAATTTTATTTTAAAAGCCAATCGTTCTTGAACTCGTTTTTTAAATAATTGCTAATATAATCACATTTTTTTTGGATAAAGGATGTAATGTGTTGAATGATATGATTATGGATTGTTAGCGTGGATGAATTATTCTTTCTGTACTATATAGGTTCTTCCTGTGTTTGTTCCTGTTAAGCTTAGTATATTATTGTTTTTCTTGTATGTCATCAATTGATTGTCAGAAATCCATTGGAAGAATTCGACCTCGTATTCCCTATCGTAATTCCAGCTTATATAAACCTTTGTTTTGTAGGTTAAGTTAAATTCAATGATATTGTTCTCATTTAGGTTGAAAGTCCCCCCAAAAAAATTTCTACAATAAGTACCCTTAAAAATTAGGCCAATAGAAGGGGAGTCTTCAAAGCGAATCCAAAGGTGTTTGTTACAAGGTGGGTAGAAAATTTCATGCGAATCCAACTCATGGTATCCAACAAAATTCCATGTTCCCAAGAATGAAAACGTGTCAGCATAAACAATATTAAAAGGTATCTCGCACCAATCTTCGAAGTAGCTGGCGTTAGTAATCTGGCCACTAAGGTTTCTTGAAGTACCATTTTTGTTTATTATTCCGCTAAAAACGGCAGAGTACTTTTGTTTGTGCTCATCAATATGTGTGAATGTGAAGTCAAAGTCCTGAATAAAAGTCGATTTTCCTTCGGAGTCAATGTAAAGAAGGATATCTGGTTCGGGATATATCATATAAAACCTAAAGGAATTATTGCCCACATAAACCTGATTATTGCCAAAACTAATTCTTGAATATACCGAATCGGTTCCCCAGTAAATTCCATCGATTAGCACCGAGAAGACATTTCCCTTTGGTTCACTATCAATGATATCATCTTTGCAACAGGCAAAGAATGATATTTGGAACAAAGAAAGGATAGCAATTAACGTGGTCTTTGCCTTTTTCATGCTATTCTGGGAATATCAGCAGGGGAATATCAGCTTCTGAGAGCATTCTCCTTGTGAGGGACGGGTTGAATAATCGTTCAAGAATGGTTCGTTTATGCATTGTGAGGGCTACAAGGCTTATCGATTTGCCAGAAATGTAACCCTTGAAAGCTTCGGCAGGGTTCTTACCCTTAATAATTTCAAATTCAATGGAGGCTTTTCGGGCAACCTTTTTGAAGTACTCCTTAAGGCTATTAAGTTTCCCTTTTACAACTGGATTCTCTGGGTCATCGAAAACACTTGCGCAGAATATGCTCACATTAAAACCCGACATAATAATGATGAGTTTTCGAAGAGCTGAAAAGTCGGTTTCGTCGAGTTGTGTTGCATAAAGGATGTTCTTTACTTCGCTAATATCCTTTAAAATAGCATGTTCTGGAATTACTAAGAGGGGGATTTGCGTTTCTTTTACCACCTCTGCCGCTACGCTTCCAACAAGCTCCGAACTTCTAAAACCTTCGCTTTTGGTACCCATAATAAGCATACCAGGTTTGTATCGTTTGCACATATCAATAATACCATAGCTGGCAAAACCTTCCCGTAACGAGTAACCAATCTTAACTTCTTTCATACCATTCCGTTCAGCAAACAAACAAATTTCATTGTAGAATTTTACGAGCTGCTCTTTGGCATTTTTATGAAGAATTTGATAGCTGATGTCAACATCTATTTGAATGCTTGCTGCATCGGAGAAGGGAATCATATCGACAATCGGTGAATTGAAAACATGTAGCAGCTTAAGCTCTGCTTCGTACACATGTGCAAGCTGCAGGGCAAAGAAGGCGGCGTTCTTAGAGTGCTCAGAAAAATCGAGGGGGACGAGTATTTTTCTTGGCCTCGATTCTCCCTTCTTTGAAAGCCGATATTCGGCTAATAGCCGCATGGCTTTGTCAACATCCGATTCGCTTATCTGCACCTTCACGTTGTCCGACACGTTGGGTTGTACCAGATTAACGTTCTTAAGGTAGCAGCTTATTCCATTCGACTCGAGGAAGCTCTGAAGAACCAAAGCACTAGAGTAGGTCTCGTTTGCAATAACAATAAGCTGGCTGTCCATGATTTCAAGGTTTTATAATTCAATCGTAATATACATCAAAATATCAACATGGTCAAGTATTTGATTCATTTTTTCCATTCATTAAACAATTTTTTGGATTCTGAAAAATAAAACCTATTTTCACAATTTGTAAAAACCTAATAATTGCAGATTAGGAAGAACTTCTATTTTGGGCTAATTCTAAGATAATTAATGTGATGAGAATCCGCATGAAGATAAGGAGTAAAATACTCCTTTCGGTTTTGGTTGTAACCTCTATTGCTTACTCTTTCTCAATGGGTTACTTAATTCTTAAGCTTAGGAATACGTCGCTACGCGATTCATATCAAAAGGCTGATTTGTATGCAAGTGAAAGCGCCGGATTGATACGTTCGTTCTTAAACACCGATATGGATGTTTCTCGAACAATGGCTCACACTTTTAGATTCTTCCGAAAGATCCCTCAAAACCAGAGAGCCGACTTTTTTATTAAGATGATACATGGCATTGCAGTTGAGAATCCCAACTTCTTATCGGTATGGGGAAGCTGGGAGATTAATGCCCTCGATAGTTCCTACAAGAAACCTCACGGGCGACATCGTTATACATATTACCGGGAGAACGGTGTGCTGAAATATAAGGAAGAGACCCTTAATCTTGATGGCGATGTGCTTGGAAGTGGATACCACAACGTAAAGCTTTCGAAGCGTGAGAGCATGATTGACCCATACTGGTTTGCCTACACCGAGAACAGCGAACTACTCCTTGAGGCTAGCACCGCTGTACCTCTCATAGAAGATGGTAAGTTCATGGGACTTTTCGGTCTAGATATACCTCTTGCTCGCTATCAGGATCTTACAAACCAGATTCACCCATTTGAGGGTAGCTATTCCGTCATGCTGTCGCACAATGGATCTATCGTTGGCCATCCTAACGATGAATTGCTCGGAAAATCGTTTGCCGAAAATTATCCACAGTTGGACGCTCAGCATAAAGTAAGCCAGAAAGTTTTTGCTGGAGAGAACTTCTCGTTTACAATGATTGATTCCGTTTCAGGAAAAGAGTTCTATGCAACATTTGCATCCATACCAATTGGAAAAACTGAAAATCCATGGTCGTTTGGGATATTTGTTCCTTCGGAAGTGATTCTTGTGGAAGCAAAGGCTATTTCGAAGAACTCAATGATTATTAGCTTGATATCCCTGTTTTTCCTTGCCATGATTGTCTGGTTCATTGCCCATCGAACTACCGTTCCTTTGGTTCGTACCCAACAGGTTTTAGGAGAACTAGCTAAAGGACAGATTGATGAAAGGAAAAAGCTGATGGTTCATACTGGCGATGAGGTAGAGGATATTAGCGTTTCCCTGAATACATTAATCGATGGACTATGTAAGACTGCCACTTTTGCTCAGGAAATTGGAAAGGGAAACCTAAACGTTAGCTATCAGACCCTCAGTAACGATGATGTACTTGGTGAATCACTCATTGAGATGCGGGAAAGCTTGGTTCAAGCAAGGAAACAAGAAGAGATAAGAAAAATTGAGGACGAGAAGATTAACTGGGCCACATCGGGTATGGCGAAATTTGCCGAAATTCTTCGGAAGAACAATGATAATATGGAAGAATTTACATATCAGGTTGTTAGTAATCTTGTTAGGTATGTACATGCTGATATTGGGGCAATTTTCTTGCTAAACAACGATAAGGATGATGACATATACTTCGACCTTGCTGCTTCGTATGCATACGATCGAAGAAAATTTATAAAGAAGCGAATCGAAATAGGAGAGGGGCTGGTTGGTCGTTGCGCACAGGAGGGCGAAACTATATTTATTACCGAAGTTCCTAATTCGTACATTCAAATTGTATCAGGGCTGGGGAACGATAATCCATCGTGCATACTTATTGTACCATTGAAACTTAATGAGGTAGTGCACGGAGTTATTGAACTAGCAAGCCTTGACGTGTTTGAAAAGCATATCATCGACTTTGTTGAAAGAATTGGTGAAAGCATTGCTTCTACCGTTGCAACAATCAAGATAAACCTTAAAACGGTCAGATTGCTTGAGGAGTCAAAGGTTAAGTCGGAGGAGCTAGCATCGCAGGAGGAGGAGATGAGGCAAAACATGGAGGAGCTGCAAGCTACTCAGGAGGAAGCAGCTCGTAAAACTGCCGAGATGGAAAGTTTAATCAGAGCCCTCAACTCATCCAGCTATGTTATTGAGTACGATACAAAGGGTAAAATCCTTAGCGTTAACGATGCCTATCTGTCGCTCACCAACCAGCGTGCTGACCAAATGATAGGCTCTCATCATAGCGATAACCTAATTCTTGATGAGCAGCAGCTTAAGGAATACAACAACTTCTGGCTTGAGCTAAGCAAGGGTGAGATAAAGAAGGAGAAAACCAGGGTGAATATCAATGATAAGATATTCACATTTATCGAAACGTACTCCCCAATATTTGATGTGAGTGGAGGGGTTTCAAAAATTCTTAAGATTGCCCACAACATTACCGATTTCTTAGAAAACCATCAGGAGTAATATCTTCATTTGTTTGGGAAGAATAAATGAAATGTCTAAAAAACAGGTCTAAACTGACATTGAGGAAAGTTATAACCCTTGAAAATGAAGATAATATAATTATATGAAAACTTAATATTCATATAATTTGATATCAAGAATTGTTTTTCTGTTTTTAACACCAACCTTGTTTCAAGCATTCAATTTTTTACACTACTGACCGACTAATTAATACAGATTTCTCGCTTCGCTCGAAATGACAAGA
>CAYZSD010000117.1:0-11559 GCA_964481075.1 uncultured Rikenellaceae bacterium
AAAGCTTCTATGCACCATTTCAATATCTGAAATTTTATCGAAAAGCCTACCCAAATCGAAGAGCTGTTTGCATATCTCCATAGCAAAGCAATCATCGCCCTTAAAGTAAGGTATGCCAATGGTGCTTGGGGCAAAGGCGGTGAGTTTATCGCCAGTAATTGCTTCAATGGTAGGCGTTTTTACTACAAGTTCGGTGTCGGTTTCTATCCACTTTGCATTAATTCTACTGTCGGTAGTCTGTGGGTAAATGGGATTGTCAATGAGCACATCGAGCAGTATGGCGGGTGGGTTTTTTGTTGTAAAAACCGAGTTGAATGTGAAAATGTAATGTGCCTTAGGAACCCCCGGCTTATAACTTCTATCCTCATCGAGGGAAACTGAGGTAAATCTTGAATTTTCAACTATTCTGTTTAAAATGTCCTCCACTTCTTTTCGGTTAGTATTGCAGATAATATCCACATCGATGGAGAAGCGATGCTCGCCATCGAGCAGTAGAATCAAGCTGGTTCCACCTTTGAACACAAACTTGAGCCCACTAGCCTGTAGCATTTCGAGCAGATGTAGGGCATAAACCATTTTTTCAAGAATATTTACCTGAATATTCTTATGCTCCTTCTGATTCTTGAAAGAGTTTAACCATTGGGCGGTAAAGGATTTCTCGCTAATCATCGAGTAAGTTTTTTACCATATACGACATATTCTTCTCAATAAAAATCTTAATATCCTCTTCACAATCACGCCTTTTAGCGTAGCTAAATAGTTTGGTGAAGTTGATGGTGTAATTTTTTAAGGTATTCTCATAAATTCTGGTTAGCTCTGCCCCCTGATAGAAGTAAAAAAGTTTGCTATCAGCAAAAAGATCAACCAGAATTTTTTCGAGAAGAGGAACGGGCACTTTTGCCTTTTTGCTGATTATCTTTCCAAGGGGAGAACGTGAAACAATCCGTTTAACTACTACAGGAAGTTTGCTTTCGGAGATATAGAAGTCAATATCCTTTTTGTCGGGATTAATGTATGTATCGAAACTAAAAGAGTCCTTTAAATGGTAGTAGGTCGATTCAACATAATCCTTTTCAACCTCAACAATAACAATATGCTTGTTCGATTGGTGCTGGGAGAACTCGTTAACCCAATCGGTTTCCCAGATACAATACTTTATATCCGAGAATTTTTCCTGAATGCTTTTTGCAAGTCTTAGAGATTCTGTCGAAAGTTGGGGCTTGTAAAAAGGTTTGTATGAGATGGTGTAAACACCCCTTCTTAATACTTTAATAATGTTTTTATTCTTTAGGTTAAAAATTCTCCAACCCAAAGTACCTTCTTTTAAATCGGGTTCAAATCCACGATAGAAATCAAGGAGTTCTTCTCGGCTAAAGGACTCTTTGCCATTAAATTCATCTATAAGTTTTTTCTCAATTGCTCTTGACATGCTTTGCAAATTTTTGGCAAATATAGAAAATATTGGCAAATATTAGAAATCAAAAAAACGCCATTATTTATATTAATTGGAATATATTTGTTTTTTTATACTACAAAAACATTGTTTTCTTTATCTCATTTTAATGCTTTGATTGTCATTGAAATCAAGAGCTACCGTCTCAACTACTCTTCCTATAGCTAATCACGGCCCAACTATTGAAGAATACAGCAAAACCGCTTAGGGCAAGGAAGGAAGGAATAAGTTCTGAAAATCCGCTCCCCTTGAGATAGACAAGTCGTAAAACCTTGATAATGTACTTCAAAGGGCTGAAATGACTTATATACTGTGCCCATTCGGGCATATTGTCAACGGGAGTGTAGAGGCCGCTCATGAAGATAAAGGTAAGCACAAAGAAGAACATCATGAACATGGCCTGCTGCAATGTTTTGGCGTAGTTGGAGATAACCAGCCCAAATCCTGAGAATGCGAGGACAAAAATCGAGGAGAAAAGGTAAATTGTGAGCAAGCTCCCAACAGGAACAAGCCCATAAACCCATCGGGCAACCAAAAAGCAAATCGAAAGGACAACAAAACCCACAATCCAGAATGGGATAAGCTTCGAGATAATGAAAAGGAACTTGTTCACAGGCGTAACGTTCATCTGCTCCATGGTGCCGTTCTCCTTCTCGCTCACAATGTTAAGTGCTGGCAGAAACCCGCAAACTATAGCAAGAACCATTACCATCAATGCTGGAATCATAAAAACATGGTATTGTAGCGTTGGGTTGAACCAAAACCTCGGATGTATCTCGAATCGTGGTACCGAAAATCTTGAAGTATTTGGAAGCCATTCAGTTCTAATGCTGGAACTGAAATCGTTCACTATGTTTGCAAGGTAGGCGCTCCCAAGACCGCCTTTCACACCATTCACTGCATTGGACGTTATCATTACCTTTGATGAATGGTCTCTAACCAGCTCTCTTTCAAATCCAACAGGAATCTCAAGAATTACATCGGCCTTGTCGCGCTCAACAGCGATTAGAGCTTCGTTATATGTTGTTGGAATGCTGGTAATCCTATAGTAACCAGATGCCTGTATCTTGTGAACCAACCTTGTTGAGTAAGTACTCCTGTCGTTATCAACCACGCTGAGATTGATATTCTTTATCTCGAAGTTGGCAATCAACGGGAACACAAGCATAACCATTGCTGGCATGATTATCACCATTTTAGGAAGGAATGTATTCCTAAAAAACTGCTTGAACTCCTTTTCTAAAAGATATCTGAGCATGATATAATATTTACTCTAACCTAACTTTGAACCTCTTAAAACTTGCAGCTATAAGAAAAACAGCCATTCCAACAAGGATTGAGACCTCCTTAACCACAGATGCGATGCCTAACCCCTTAATCATCACATTCCTAATGGCAATGATAAACCATTTTGCAGGGATAACATTCGATATCCATTGAAGCACAATGGGCATGCTCTCTATTGGGAAAAGCATACCCGAAAGATAGACGAACGGAAGCATTAAACCCATCCCTGAGATTAGAAGCGCAACCATTTGCTTATCAACAGCCGATGAAATCAGCAATCCAAGCGCAAGCGAAACAAAGATATAAACCAGCGAGATGAAAATTAACAGGAGAAGGCTTCCCGCAATAGGAACTTTTAGCATGTAAACCGACAGTAATAGAATGGTTGTCAGGTTAATAACTCCTATGCTGAAGTACGGAACAACCTTTGATAGTATAATTAGCAAGGGCTTCATGGGCGACACCAGCAGCACCTCCATTGTTCCCGTCTCTTTCTCACGAGCAATTGATATTGATGTCATTAGGGCACAAACCAGAATAAGGATTACCCCGATTATCCCAGGTACAGTACTGTAAACACCCTTCATGGTTGGGTTGTAAAGCAACTTAACCTCAGCATTTATGCGGAATGGAATCTCCACATTTTGAACAAGTTCCTGCTGATAGGTTGCAATCAGGTTTGAGGCGTAAGCCGAAAGGATAGAAGCGGTATTCGGGTCGCTGCCATCGGCTATAAGCTGAATTTGAGCATCGCCAGTATGCATGAGGTTCTCGTAGAATCGCTCGCTGAAAAGTACGGCAAAGCCAATCTTTTCTTCCTGGAAGAGTTTTTCAATTTGCTGAGGATTTGTTACGTATTCGTAAAGGATGAAGTATTCGCTGGTTGCCAGCTTGTTCACTATCCCTTGGGTTGCAACGTCCCTTGAGGGGTCGAAAACAACGAACTTGGTGTTTTTTAATTCAGTGTTTATACCAAATCCAAAAAGGATAATCATTAAAATGGGAAGTACAAGCAGGATAAGGGTTGTCCACCTGTCGCGGAAGATATGGTAGAACTCCTTCTGTGTGAAAACGATAAACTGTCTCATGCTACACCTCCACACGTTTTGCCCTGCGGGCAAGTTGATGAAAAACGGCATCCATGCTGCTGGCTTGGTACTGCTTTTTAAGGTTTCTGGGCGAGTCCAAGGCCTCAATCCGCCCATCAACCATGATTGAAACCCTATCGCAGTATTCGGCCTCATCCATGTAGTGGGTGGTTACGAAAACGGTTATGCCCCTGTCGGCAGCCTGGTAGATTAGCTCCCAGAACTGCCTACGTGCAGCGGGGTCAACTCCACCTGTTGGCTCATCGAGAAAGACGATTTTTGGCTCATGGAATATGGAAACCGAGAAAGCTAGCTTCTGCTTCCAACCCAGTGGTAGCTCCTTTACTAACGTATTCTTCTCCTTTTCGAAGCCCAAGCGATGAAGAAGGGATTCGGTTCTTGGGGTTATATCCTTCCTTGGTACTCCGTAAATGCCTGCATATAAGCGTATATTCTCCCAAACCTTGAGGTCTTCGGATAAAGCAAATTTCTGGCTCATGTAGCCAATGTTTTTCTTAACCTGTTCCGATTGCCTTTCGATATCAAAGCCTGCTACCATTCCGCTACCCGATGTGGGCTTTAGCAACCCGCATAGCATACGCATGGCTGTGGTTTTCCCAGCACCATTAGCACCCAGAAACCCAAAGATTTCTCCTTTGGCTACCTCAAAGGAGATGCTATCCACAGCGGTAAAATGGCCAAACTGCTTGGTCAGATTGGTTGCTGAGATAACTATCGGTATCGAATCTATGCTATCCTGTTGAAACATTTTACTTTCGCAATTTCACTTCTACGAGGAAGTTTATTTACTTAAATACTTGATGAAAAACAGACGCTTATGCTTCGAAACCAGCAAGCTCCATAAAGCAATCTTCAATCGAGGCATCAACTTTGTTGATGGCAATCTCAGAGTGATTTCGACCGACCAAAAATTCTTCCAATACTGAATACGTTAAGCTGCTATCAGTAATGGTAGCGTGATGCGAATCACCAAAGGCGAAACAGGTGCCAATGGCAGGGTGATCTCTCAGGTCGTTGAGTAACTTCGACATATTCCTGCTTTGCACCGACCAGAGAACTCTTTGATACTGGTTTACAATGCTTTCTGGTGTGTCAATCTTTAAGAATCTTCCTTCCTGGATAAGCGCGATTCGATCGCAAAGGCTAGCTTCGTCCATGTAGGAAGTAGAAACAAGCATGGCAATGCCCTGTCCTTTAAGTCTTTTCAGCATATCCCAGAACTCCTTTCGTGAAACGGGATCAACGCCAGTGGTTGGCTCATCGAGGAAAAGCACCGAGGGCTTATGTATTAACGCGCAGCTTAGGGCCAGTTTCTGCTTCATACCACCAGACAGCGCACCAGCCCTACGTGTCTTGAATGGCTCGATCTGCTGGTAGATGTCCTTGATTAGGTAATAGTTCTCCTTGATGTTTGCGTTGAAAACGCTGGCAAAAATCTTTAGATTTTCCTCAACGGTTAGATCCTGGTAAAGGGAGAATCTTCCGGGCATATAGCCAACACAACCCCTGATTTTCTTGTAATCCTTTACAATATCGTAGCCATTTACTGAAGCTGTTCCACCATCTGGCAGAAGCAACGTGGTTAGGATGCGGAAAAGTGTTGTCTTGCCTGCACCATCGGGACCAATAATGCCAAAGATTTCGCCCTTCTCAACATCAAAGCTGATGTCGTTGAGGGCAAGAACCTTTCTATAACTTCTCTTAATATTGTGCGCTTCTACAATCATCATGGAATCAAGAAATTTACCCCACCATACATTCCAATTTTTATGTAACCATCGTTTTCTACTGCTATCTTTATGGCATACACAAGGTTAGCCCGCTCATCCTTAGTATGAACCGTTTTTGGGGTAAATTCCGATTTACTCGAAATCCACGTAACTACTCCATCGTACTCACGGTACTCGTTTGCTCCAAAATCGGCAAAAACCTTTACTGGCTGACTAATCTGAATTTTCGTCAGCTGATCTGAGGTGATGTATGCTCGCAGGAACATATTCTTAATATCGGCAACCTTGAACAGTGGCTTTCCCTGTGCTGTAAGCTCGCCTTTTTCAGCGTATTTCACGATTACAGTTCCATCAATGGGGCTAATCACCTTGCATCGTTGAAGCTGGTCGTCGATTTGAGCAATCTGAATGTCGATTGTACTGCTCTCATTTCCAATACTTCTATTGGAAATTTCAAGGCTTGAACGATGGGCTTCGAGCTGTTTTTCAAGAATGGCAATCTGTGCGCTCGCATCGTCTAGCTGTTTTTGTGTTGCAGCGTTAGCCCTTAGCAGATTTTCAATGCGTTGTTTTTCGGCTTTGGCCGTTTCAATCTGCTTTTCGATGGCTGCTATCTGAACTTGAATATCAGGTCGGCGGCTTTCAACCGCTTTTCTTGTCGCCAGTAGCTGCTTTTTCTTAAGAAGTAGTTGGGTGCTATCGATATGACCAACGACCTGATTGCAAATAACATCCATGCCTTCCTCTATATTTAGTTCGAGGATTCTCCCGGTCGCCTCGGAAGAGACGATGATTTCGGTTGCCTCGAAAGTGCCAGAGGCATCATGTTTATCGTTTTTACTCGCACATGCCGATAGGAAAATAAGACCAACCATGAAAACCGCTATTCGTGAATAATTCATAAAGAAAGTGTTTTAGTTGTTTGTTGTTACCTTAAGATTGTAAATTGCCATCAGCAATTGTATTTCGTGTAGGGCTTTTTCCTGAACTGCCAGATTCTCAGCATTCACTTCGCGCACTAAGTCGCTAACTGTCAGCGTGCCATTTTCTACTCTTTTCTCAGCAGAAAGTTTTATGCTTTGCCGCAACTTGATGATCTCCTCATCGGAACCGATTAGCTCCCTCAATCGCTCTATATCGTTCATCTGTCTGGATATCTGCATGTTCGTATTGAAGAGAAATGTTTCACGGGAAAGGTCAACGGTTTTTCTGGCAATTTCAATCTTCGAAAGGCTATTGCATTGCGTATAGTAAGCTCCAATATTCCAGGTGAGTCGTATCCCACCTATGTAGAAGTGGGTGAACTCATCCTCAAGCATATTCAAACCTGGTTTTCCATAACCTCCTTGAAGGAAAAGACCAATCTTTGGCTTTGTTGAGCTGGCAATGGTTTGCTTTTGGCTTTCAAGCAGGTTGCTCTGAACATCGAAGAGGTTCAACTCTGGACGCAAAATCATCAAGTTTTCGGCACTATACGATTGAAAACTAGGCTTTACCAGTTCCACGTTTTCATCGATTTGTTCACCAATAAAGGCTGAAAGCATTTCTCTGTACGATTTACGTGTTGATTCCAGTTCTGCCAACCTTTGTCGAGCCTTAATCTGCTCAACCCTAATAACATCCAGATCTGATTGAAAGGCAACGCCATTCTGTATATATGCCGAAACCCTACTGTAACTATTTTCCAACTCCTTTATCAGAATGTCATTCAACGCTATCTGCTCATTCAGGAGCAGATAGCCGAAGAATAGCTGGTTAACCCTCTCCTTGAGGGAGTACAAATCAACCTCTAGCTTTCTTCGTTCAACCTCCGCCGAGGTCTTGGCTGTCTCCTTCTGGGAGCGGATAATACCTCCGTCCCAAAGGATTTGGTTCACCTCAATGGCGGCCTGATACTGATCCTTCGACATGGGCGAAACGCCGGGCATCTTGACTGGAAATTCTGTTACATCGGACTGGTATGTTGCTCTGGCCGAAACAACTACCTGTGGAAGGTAACCCTTTGCAGCGTTCTCAACGCTGTACTCCTCCGACTGGGTGATTAAACCGTGCTGCTGTGCGAGCGGGTAGTTAGCCATTGCCTTCTTGTGACAAGCCTCAATCGTAAGCTGACCAAAGGTTGCCAATGATTGGATAATTAAAGTAAAGATTAAAACAGCTCTAATTGTCATATAAAAAGGTGTTAATCAATTCTTTTTTTCTTTCTTTTCCTTTGTTTCTGGTTTTAAGCTTTCAAGGATAATCCTTACGTTCTCGCTTTTGCGATGCTCAACAAAATTCTGGTATTCCTCGGGCGTGAAATCAAAAACCTCCTCGAATACGGGTTTGGCAAGGAACAGCACCACATTGAGCGAAACAACTGTAAAAGCCAGATCGTAAACAGTTATGGATTTGACATTTCCTTTTTTAATCTCAGCATCTAACTCCTCTTGCATCTTCGCAAAGATGCTTTTGGGGATATAGCTCAACGCTGTTTTTATGGCATTTGCCCGTTTTGGATTGGTGGTCAACTCGTTGAAGAGGAGGAAGGGTAGCTTTGGGTGAGCCTGAAGTAATTCGAAGTGTGCCTCGATCTTTTTCCGTAACTTTTCGAGAAAGGGGATATCCTCCTCGCTCGACTTCATGAATTGTGAAATGAAAAGGTTGGCCAGATTCTCGAAAATTGAGTTGAATAGTTTTTCCTTAGTACGGAAGTAGTAGTGTACCAATGCTTGATTGCAGCCTGCTTGTTTTGCAATTTCGGTCATTGACGCCATGGCAAATCCTTTCTCCAAGAACTGCTTCTCGGCTGCATCGAGGATGACCTGCTCCATGTTCTGCTCCATGTTAATTTGCTTATTTAATAGTGCTATTAAATACACAAATTAACAAGATTTATTGTGAATTTACAAGATTTTTTTCTAAAAAAACATTTTTAGGTAGATTATTGTTCTATCTGAAGAAAGAAAAAACATGAAATAACACCTTGTCCCTGAAACTGGTGGGTGATAAAAAAAAGCAAAATGTGTCTTAGTATTTTTTTGCTTTGGCTTGGCTCCTCAACAATTCTTTGAATTGGTTGGCTGTACTAACCGTATGAATTCCATTTGGGACAATGTCTTTGTTTGTTTGTATCTGTAAACCAGAAGCAACAATACTTGAATTGTTGAAGGTTGTTTTAAGAAAATCGAAAATGTCCTTAATTTCTGAAAATTTAAATGATCGGGTGAGTGAAGTAAATACCACAGCAAAATCATGCTGCACAGTAGCTTCTTTAATGGCATCTAATGGTACGCTTTGACCTAAGTATAAAGAATTATACCCTTCCTTTAGAGCTAAATAGTTAAAAAACAGTAAGCCCAGTTCGTGCCACTCTCCTTCTGGTAGGAAGAAAAGGGCTTTTGGAGCATTTATGGAAGGCTTTGGTAAAAGCTGGGTACGATGAATAAGTATTTGCCGTATAATATTTGATGTGAAATGCTCATGGGCAGGGGTTATAGTTTTAGCTTGCCATAACATTCCAAGCCTCACTAGCAATGGTAGTAGAAGTTTCTCATAGGCCAACTCAAGCCCCTTGGAGTCAACTGTTTTTTCAATTTTTTCGATAATTGTTCGTTGGTCGAACTCAATTATTGAAGAAAGAAGCACCTCAGGAATGGCAGGAGGCTGAACATACTTATTGCCCTCTGAAACAAGCACATGGATTTCATCTTCCGATAAATTTGCTATGCGACTAATTTTATAGCCCATTGAAAGCAGTGTGCTAACATTTAATATCCGTCTTAGCTCCTCATCGGTGTATCTTCGTATGTTTGTTGAGGTACGTGTTGGGGTGAAAAGGTTGTAACGCTTTTCCCAAATACGTATTGTATGGGCTTTTACTCCCGAAATAATCGATAATTCTTTAATGCTATAGGTACTCATAAATTAAACATTTGATTACTTTTATAACGTATCAGCAATCAAATAGTTTACCTTAACTTACAATTTGTTTAGGTTTTTTTAAAGAAAACTATAAATATTGATGCTACTTAGCTATTTTCCTTTCGGGCAATTGTTATACCATCTCGAAGAGGAAGCATAACTTTGCAATACCTTGAGTCGTTGGCAATCATTGCATTGAACTTCTTAACTCCTTCAGTATAAACATCAACGAGGTTATCTTCTAGCACTTTCCCTCCCCACAGAACATTATCGGCAATAAGTATCCCTCCCTCCTTAAGCTTAGGATCGGTTAAAACAAAATACTCGGGGTACTGTCTCTTGTCTCCATCAATCAGGATAAGGTCAAACGAACGTGGTATTGTGGGGATAATATCAAGAGCGTTGCCTACATGTAAGGTTATTCTGCTTGAAACTTGTGCTTTTTGAAAAAAAGCAAGTGTGGTTTCGGCGATTTCATCGTTAATTTCAATGGTGTGAATATGCCCCTCATCATCAAGCCCCTTTGCCATAGCAATAGCAGAGTAGCCGGTGAATGTTCCAATCTCTAATACAAGTTTTGGTTTGAGGATCTTGCAAATAAGCTGCAAAAATAAGCCTTGAATTGGACCACTAAGCATTCTTGGGTGATACTCCGTTAAGTAAGTATGCCGAGTTAACTCAGCAAGAACTTCATCCTCATGTGATGAATTGGCTTTAATGTATTCCTCCAAATCATTTGGATTTAAGCATCCAAAATCCATTTACTTATAAATTAGGGTTGAAAGATTATCCTTGGTCAGTACCTCATTTGCAATCTCCATCAAGTCGTTATCAGTAATTTTATCAATCCTTGAACTAACAACCTGCATGCTATCGATTGAATTATACACTAGAATGCTTCGTGCCATGTTCAACATTAATGTTTCGCTGTTCTCCATCGATATTGCTAGCTGACCAATTATCTGCTTCTTTGCTTTGAAAAGCTGAAGAATGCCCATTCTTTTGGTTCGAAGTTTGTTTAATTCGGCGTGAACAATGTCTTGAGCCTTTTCAAAGTTAGTCTTATCGGTACCGAAATATATTGAAAACACTCCTGTATCAGAATAAGGAGTATATACAGACTCAACATTGTATGCTATCCCTTTTCTTTCACGAAGGCTAAGATTTAATCGTGAGTTTAACCCGGGGCCTCCTAGTACGTTGTTCAAAAGATGCATACCTATTCTTTTTGCTTCGGTTAAGCTATATGAAGGACATCCGATTATGCAATGTTTCTGGTATGTGCTCTTTTTAACAGTAAGGTTTTTAGCTGAATAGGAATCAATCTGCATGCGGGACTCACCTCTTGGGTTTGGTTTAATATCGCCAAAATACCTTTCAGCAAGTTTTAAAACTTTACCAAAATGAATATTGCCAATGGAACAAAAAACCATTTGGTCACTATTATAGGTTCTGGTAATAAAATTTTCGATTTTATCGCGGTTAAACTGTTTCAAATGCTTCTTTGTCCCCAAAATATTTCGGCCAAAGGGATGGTTTGGGAAAATTAACTCCTCAAATTCATCATAAATTAATTCTGAAGGTGAGTCCTTGTATGAATTTATTTCATCTAAAATAACCTCCTTCTCCCTTTCCAACTCCTTCTCTGGAAAAGTGGAACGAAAAACAATATCGGAAATAAGCTCAACAGCCCTGTGAAAGTCGTCCTTAAGAACTGTTGCGTGAATAACCGTTTCTTCCTTAGTAGTATAAGCATTTAGCTCACCTCCCACATCCTCCAACCTGCTCATAACATGATAAGCCTTACGTTTTTTTGTCCCTTTAAAAATAACGTGTTCAATGTAGTGAGCTAGCCCGTGCTCATTCTCAAGCTCATCGCGAGTGCCTGTATTTATCATAATACAACAGTAAGCAACGGGCGAATTTGACTGGTGATGAACAACCCTAATCCCATTTCGAAGGGTTTGAAAGCTATAATCCATATTATTTGATTTGGAGGGTCAAACGTAAATAAATGATACGATTTACGAAAATATGATTGTATATTAAAAAGGATGAAATTTGAAAATTATTATTT
>CAYZSD010000118.1:0-11254 GCA_964481075.1 uncultured Rikenellaceae bacterium
TACTACAAGCTGGACACCTATCTTACACGACTTGAGAACAATTTTCGAGATGAAAAGGATAGGCGAGAGATAATGAATGACATTGAGGCTCGAATGGCTGAGCATTTTAAGGAAAAAGCTGTTAGCTCTGATTTTATTATCAGCCTCGATGAAGTTAACAGAGTAATTGAAATCATGGGAAACCCATCTGAATTTGGTGGTGAAACAACCCATCAGCAGTCGGCTAGTAGCACCTATAGAAGTGGTGCCAAACGGCTTTACCGAGACCCCGAAAACAGGGTGGTAGGAGGTGTGTGCTCTGGACTGGCATACTACTGGAACATCGATCCGGTAATCCTTAGAATACTGTTTGTTATTGCAGTATTATGGGGTGGAGGTGGAGTAATAGTTTACATCATCCTTTGGATTGTAGTACCTGAAGCGCGTACAGTTTCGGAAAGGCTAGAAATGACTGGAGAACCTGTAACGGCTGAGAATATTGGGCGTTCTTTTAGGTCAAGAAGAGATTAATTGAATTTTTAAAAATGAATTACTATGAATTCTGAGAATGCAAATGCTCAAATGCGTAAGGGGGTACTAGAATTGTGCATCCTTTCAATCCTTTCGCGGGGAGATGCCTACACAACCGATCTAATCAATAAGCTAAAAGAAGCCCAGATGATAGTGGTTGAGGGTACTCTATATCCAATGCTTACACGACAAAAGAATGCTGGTCTTCTAAGCTATAGGTGGGAAGAGTCGCCACAAGGACCACCACGAAAGTACTATTCTATTACCCAAAAGGGGAAAGATTACCTCTTGGAGCTTGAGATTAGCTGGCAAAAACTAATCGAAACAGTTAATGAGATTCGTAACGCTCAATAACTACTAAAATGAAAAAAACAGTAAGAGCAAACATTGGTGGTATAGCCTTTAACGTAGAAGAGGACGCTTTTACCACGCTAAAAGAATACTTCGAATCGATAAAACAACATCTTGGAGAAAGCCCTGAGACCGATGAAATAATTCGCGATATTGAAGAAAGGTCGGCCGAACTTTTTACTGAATTGTTGGCTTCGAAGGAAATAATCACTGAAGAAATGGTAATCCAGGTAATTGAAACTCTTGGAAAACCAGAGCAGATAGCAAGCGAGGACAGCGAAAAACAAAGTGAAAACACCTATTCGAAACCTAGTTTCGATAAAAGACGCCGTCTTTATAGAGATGGTGAGAACTCAATCATTGCCGGTGTATGCTCCGGACTAGGTTTGTACTTTAACATCGACCCTCTGGCATTCAGATTGATTCTCGCTGTCTTGTTTTTTGCACATGGGTTAGGATTAATCATTTATCTTGTCCTCTGGGTAGCAGTTCCACGGGCAATCACTACACGTCAGCGTATGGAGATGAGGGGTGAAGAGGTAAACTTCTCAAACCTTGAGAAGAATATCAAGCATGAGTTTGAGGAAGTGAAAAAAAGTATGCAGAAGCATAGAGTATCTGATTTGTTTGAAAGAATATTTAGTGCTTTAGGAGGCATATTCATAGCCATTGGAAGGGTACTTGGGGCAATTATTAGTGTTCTTGCAGTTATTTTTGCCATTCTTTTTATTAGTATTGGCCTAATTGGGTTATTAGGAGTGGCTATTTCGCTTTTTCTTGGAGAGTACATCGTTAGTCACTTCCCATCGATTAGCGGTTTCACAGCGAATGAAATTCTATCAACAACCATCGACTTAGGTTCGATGCTTTGGGTAACTATTCCTGTTTTTGCTATTATCGCTATTCCATTAATTGCCCTTGTTTACCTTGGCCTTCGTATGGTTTTTCGTTTCAGGAGGGGAGATACCTTGTTCTTTGTTACATCGGCAACGCTGTGGATATCGGCTGTAGTCTTTCTTGCTTTAGTAATGTTTTTTCAGGCGAGGAGTTTTTCGATACTCGAAAGTGTAAAAGAAAGGATTGAACTTTCGGAAAATTGTAATGGCATTAAATCTCTTGTTGTTTCAGTGAGCAAGAATGCAGATGATTTTGATATTCAATTTGAACCTGATAAGATAATTCGGGTCGATGAATACTCGTTAGCCTACACCGACGGCGTTGCAACAATTTATGGTAAACCTAAAGTTTACTTTGAAAAAAGCGAAGGAGATTGTTTTGAATTATTAATAGTTAAGAAATCAAGGGGTGCAACAAAAAATCAGGCCAAAAGTAGTGCTGAAGCAATTGATGTGATATTCTCGAGTTCCGACACAACGCTCACTTTGTACCCTTACTATGCCCTTCATAAAAAATCGAAATGGAGAACACAAGAAGTTGAAATAACTATCTGTATTCCTGAAGGGAAAGAAATTTTTATTGACGAAAGCTTGGAGAACCTTATAGGTATTGATAAAGACTTTGCTTACAGATGGCCAGACGAGATGGTTGGTAAAACATGGATTATGCATGGCACTAAACTTGAAGAAAAGTAATTTTTCATAAGCATTTTGTCTTTTCAAAAAAAATATCTATGTTTGCACCGCTTTTGAAAAAAAGCAATTTAGGATTGACCCATGGTGTAATGGCAGCACAGCAGATTTTGGTTCTGTTAGTCTAGGTTCGAGTCCTGGTGGGTCAACAAAAAACCCTCTTAACTAATTGAAGTTAAGAGGGTTTTGTTTTTCTAGAGCTATGATTTATGAGAGTGAATTAAGCTCAGCTTTTATGTCGATTAAAGGGTTGTTCATTATCTATTTCTCTTTCTTAGCTAGTGTTTTACAAGTTTAAAGAATTGTTTCTCTCCATTTTGCGAAATACAAATAACTTGAAACATCCCATTTAAAAAACTACTTGTATTTACTTGCACCCGTTCCTCGCCATTATTGAAAACAATAGCTACAATTTGTCCCAAAGCGTTAACAATACTAATTTGGCAGATTTCTTTAACATTTTCGAAATACAGGTTCTGATTGAATGGGTTTGGGAAGATTTTTATGGCAGCACCAATTTCAACCTGAGAACTCAAGGGGGTTAAAGATATATATTCCTCAATATCTTGACTTACTTCAACCACTCCATTAATTGAATGGTAACCTTCCTTTGATACAATATAATCGTAGGTTCCACTCTGTAGATCACTAAACACCGCCCTACCTTCAGCATCGGTTTCGATATCCTGTCCGTTGAAATATACATTTGCTCCAACAACTGCAGTGGTAGAAGATGAAACGAAAAAAGTAACAGTATATGCTATGACCTCGAAGTTTGCCGTTAAGCTAACATCGTTTGCAGGCATTGTAAAACCAAATGTTGAGTCATGGCTAATAACAGACCCATTGGAATCGGTCCAGGCCACAAAGTTAAAACCTTCATTTGATGAGGCAATAAGTTCAACTAAGGTTCCCTCGGTGTATTCTCCAGCACCCTCAACCGCTCCTCCATCCTCTGGATTAATATCAATTTGAAGAGAGTATAATGGCATGAGATTAAAGTTTGCTATCAAGGTAACATCATTTCCTGGCATAAAATAAGTGAATGAGAGCTGGTCGCTAACCATTTCGTTTTCTTCGTTTGTCCATTGAAGAAAGTAGTAACCGTTGTTTGGACTTGCGGTTAGAATCAGTTCAGTCCCCTCGTAATATGTTCCCCCTTCGCTTACAGAACCACCCTGACTTGGGTTTGCAAGCAAATTAAGAGAATACAAGGGTTTTAAAGCAAAATTTGCCACTACTATAAAGTCCTGGCTAGGCATTTGAAAACAGTAGGTTGAAGAATCGGATAATATGGTACCATCTTCCAGTGTCCAATAAGAAAAAATGAAATCTTCGTTTGGGAAAGCGAAAACACAAACCGAATCGCCAGGGGCATACTGTCCTTCACCTGTTACACTTCCCGAGTTTTCATCAGGTATTATAGCTATAGTTAATGTGAAGAATCCTTGAAATTCAAAAGCACCTAGATCGACTTTTGCTCCATGAATGCGGGGATTTCCAGCCAAATCAATGCCAGGCAATTCGAGTTCATCGATTTCATTAACGCCTCCTTCGATACATGGGGAGACCCTAGATAGTTCGTATTGATTCCCTCCGTTTTCAAACATTGGATCTACTTCAATGCAATTTTCGTAAACACCCCCATAACCTCCTGCGGCGAAATCACTTGGTCCTTGTTGAAACAAAGAATTATAGAATTCTGGTTGGGAATTTGCGTCCCAAATAAACACCTGATTACCATATCCGGCGTAGGAGAAGTTTCCCCAAAAAATCGAATTGTAAACTTTTGGGTTACTTGATTCGTTGCAATAGAGGCCTCCCCCGTATATCGAATAGTTTTCGACCACGGTATTATTTATCAGATAGGGTGATGAAGTAATAAGTGCTATTGCGCCACCAAAAAACTCTGAACTATTGTTGTAAACAAGATTATTTGTGGTTATACCCCCAACAAATGCTCTAAGATAGCTAAAAGCACCTCCCAGAGCGCTGTAGTTATTGTGAAACACGTTACCATCAAGAGTTGGCATTATAAATTCGAAGCTACAACCACCACCGATACCTGTTGAAGTATTGCTTCTAAAAATGTTTCCACATAGCTGAACAATTGAGCTAATACCACAAACCGCTCCTCCGTAACCCCAATATACACTAGTTCCACCATGATTATACTCAAAAGTATTATTTATAATTATTGCCTCTGTAGTTTTAAGGTAAACAGCCCCACCGTTGACGTATGCTCGATTATTTGAGAAAGTACAATTCTCGATTCTTAGCCTTGGAAAGTTTTCGGCGTAAATTGCCCCACCGTTCCGCTGCAAGGTGTCGGTTTTGGAGTATTCAAATCGGCAGAACTCAAACAAAGTTGTATCTGCATCTCCCATTTGATCGAACATTTCAATCCTATTCCACCCCCCTTCTGGTAGAATAAAGTCGTGAAAACCAGTTGTATCTGAAACAGTGAACTTTATGATATTTTCCGAGTTCCCTATCGCAAGAATTGTTCCTCGGTTGGTAATCGAATAGAACCCCGTGAAATTTACCACACATCCTGGGGCGATTGTAAGGATTTCTTTTTCGGGGATGAAAATATTTCCAATTACATTGACTGTATCAGCGTCCCAAGTTCCGAAAGTTGTTCCTTCGACATCCATCGTTCGTTGCGAAAAAGATGTTGCCGAGAAAACTATGACAAAGAGTAGGGTTAGTAGAAGCATTGTTAAGTTGATTTTTTAGAATTAGTAATTTTTTTCTGGGTACATATCGTTCCACCATCCCGTTTCATCTTTTAGGTAATATGAGAACCAGGCCAGAATAGAATTTGTCCATTGAACACGACGGTTGTACTTTACAATAAAATGATCCTCGCCATCTACTTGAATTAGCTCAACTGTTTTGCCTAGTAGTTTTAAAGCAGTAAACATTTGAATGCTCTCGCCAACTGGCACGTTAGTGTCGTCAGTTCCATGAAGGAGAAGAAGAGGGGTTACAACCTTGTGGGCACTAAAAAGAGGGCTACGATTTACGTAAAGATCATGGTTGTTCCAGGGAAAACTGTTTGCACTTGCCTCAGCACTATAGGCATACCCCCAGAAACCTTCGCCCCAATAGCTTGAAATGGAGCTAATACCTGCATGAGAGATTGCAGCAGCAAAAATATCTGTTCTTGTTAATAAGTACATGGTCATAAACCCTCCGTAGGAAGCCCCAATGCAACCAATCTTCTTCTCATTAACAAATGCATGGTCTTGAGCAAACTTTTTTGTCCCCTCAATTATCTCATCGGCAGTAATTTCGCCCCAGGCATTAACATGGTCGGCTGAGAAGTCCTGACCAAAACCAATGGCTCCTGTGGGTTGAAGGACTAAGACAACAAAACCGTGAGCAGCATAAAGTTCCTTTGGATAGCGACCACCAAAATCGCGCCCCACGGGAGTGGTGCCACCATAATAGTAAACTATCATGGGATACTTCTTGTTACTGTCGAAGTGCGGTGGCAGGTAGTAGCGGGCTGATACCTTTTGTCCTGCGCTAGAATTAAAAGACCATTCTTTTGTTGCACCAAACTTGACGTTTTTGTAACTATCTTTTTCAATATCTGCTAATAGTGTCGATTTTTTTGTTTTAAAATCGTAGAAGTAAGCCTTGTTCCACGAGTTCATGCCCGACCCATTGTAAACTGCAACCTGTTTTTCAAGTGCAATATCGAAATTCGAAACCATTTCCTCGTTTAGTTTTATTGGAGTAAACTTTTTGCTACGTGGGTTGTACTCGTAAATGGTGTTCCAGTCCTGGTCAACTGTGTTGAAATATATGTTGTTGGTCAAAGGGCACCAATAGCCACTCCTAATGGAAGGGTCGAAATTGCGGGTAATTGCATCAATGTTTCCCGTTGCTATATCGTAGATAAAAGCCTGTGTGTCGTAGCCGTTGGGAATTTTGCCTTCCTTTACGTTAACCCCAGTATTTCCAAATGCCAGAGGACCTCCCGTTGCTAAAAGCTTTAATCCATCGGGAGAATACGATACACTTGTTCCAAAAAGCTTATCAGCCCACAGGGTGTCGAGCTTTCGACTTGCAAGATCTAATCGAAGAAGTGAGTTTCTTCGGTAGGGGCGTTCGGAATAATCCTCCTGCGAAACACTAAAAAGGATATTCTTACCATCAGGGCTTATATCCTCAAGCCAGGTGGAACGATTGCCCCAAGTAAGCCGTTCATGAATTCCTGTTGAAATGGTACCCATGTACAGAAAACTCCTGCTACGCCAGTGAGACTGTCTATCCTCCATTGTTAAGATTCGTTTAATATCACCTTTCTGGCTATCGTCCTTTTCAGAAACATGGTAAATAATAAACTGCTCATTCTTACTCCACGAATAGCTTGAAATATCGTTCAGCCCTTTTAGCACCTCAACCTCAGTACCTTTTTCAATATCATAAACCCAAAGATTTCCGGAAAGAAGGAATGAAAGTTTGTTTCCTTTCGGCATCCATTTTATTTGCGATACTTCAGCCTGCCTGAATGAAGCAATCAAACGTCCATCGATAATTCGAACAACCCTTCGGGTATGGTTTGCTTTTTCGGTTTTTGTATCCATCTCTGATACTGTTATCATAGCCATGTCGCCTGTTGAAGAAATACTTACTCCAGACAACTTTTGACCTTCGAGCAGATGCTTCATGGTTTTTGTTTGTTCTGGATTTATCTCTGCCACAACCCCATCGGGGAGAAAATCGGCTGAAGGCTTCAGGTAAACTTTTAGTCTAGAATCGGAAGTAAGGGTATCGCTAACCAGAAGTTTTATCAGCAGGCACTGCTTACCAGTATAGAGCTTAACCTCTTTGGATACGACAGATCCATCGGTGCTTGCAGAATATCTATCCGACACCTTCGAGTCGTTCAGATAAACCTCAAAAGGAAGAGTTGACTCAACCGCCAGCATTCCCTTCCAGAAATTCTCAGCTTGCAGGTATGTTGCAATGAATGCCACTCCGTTGCTTTTACCAGAATAATTGAGGTAAACCGAACTGTCGTTAGAAACGTTTTTAATCTCCCATTTCAGACCCGATCCTTCAATCAATGTATTGGCTTGAGGTTTTAATTTTGATATATCCAGAAGTGGCATCTTGAGCAAATCGGATGCTTTGAACTTTTCGCCCTTAACGTTTTCGTTTTCAGCTAAAGCTGGTTGACTTAGGGGAAACACACCCGTTACCAACCAATCTTCAACAAGCACCTGTTGGGCTGATAGTGTGTTAAACACAATTACATAAAGGATAAATGCTGTTATTCTTCTCATCTCTTTGGGGTTATTTTTTGGTTTTTAATAAACTATTTGACTTCTGGTTTTTGCTAAAGCTAAACGAGGAAGCCAAATAATACAAAATTTGGTAAAAAACCAAAAAAGGTTTACTTTTGCCCACCGATTTATGAAAAGTTTTTTTTGATTTAATTTTTCAATTACCATCAATCAAAAATCATCAATCATTAATCGTACCGAACCCCGACCCCGAAGCATCGGGGTTCGGGGCTGGGATTCTTAAATCAAACGGCCCTATAGTTCAATGGATAGAACGAAGGTTTCCTAAACCTTAAATCCAGGTTCGATTCCTGGTGGGGCTACTTTTTTAAACCCTTAAACTAATTGTAGTTTAAGGGTTTATGTTTTTTGTACCCCTATATTGTGTTCAAAAGGATTTAGTTGAAAGGGATTTTATTGTTCAAACAAAAAAATATGCAATGAACCACCCTTTCGACGCAGATTGTCGGTGTTTTAATATATTATAGTCGTTTTAAAAATCTTTACCCAATCGAAATGATTAATCTGTGGGATAGCAATTGGGTAATACCAATGAATTCTATATCTTTGAAGGTTAAGGTTAATAAAAATGCTAATAAAAGTTAATTACACAATATACCAATGACTAAAGAACAAGAACGTGATGAGCTTCACCGTGCCATTTGGCAAATTGCAAACGATTTGAGGGGCAGTGTTGATGGGTGGGATTTTAAATCGTATGTGCTGGGTATGCTCTTTTACAGGTTTATCTCCGAAAATCTAACATCGTTTCTAAACAAGGAGGAACATCGCACAGGCAATACCAACTTTGATTACACCAAAATATCCGACAAGGAAGCCGAGTTTGGGCGTACCGATACCGTTAAGGAGAAAGGTTTTTACATTCTACCCTCCGAACTGTTTGTAAATGTTCGCAAAAACGCCAAAACCGATGCCAATCTCAACGAAACGCTAAGCAACGTTTTTAAGAATATCGAGAACTCCGCAAAGGGTACTGAGAGCGAAGACGACATGCGGGGCTTGTTCGATGATATTGATGTGAACAGCAATAAGTTGGGCGCAACGGTTCAAAAAAGGAACGATAAATTACTAAAAATTCTCGATGCCATTGGGGAGTTGAAGTTGGGCGACTATCAAAACAACAACATCGATGCTTTTGGCGACGCCTACGAGTTTCTGATGACCATGTACGCCAGTAGTGCTGGCAAGTCGGGAGGCGAGTTCTTTACCCCACAGGAGGTTTCCGAGTTGCTTGCCGAAATATCCGTAGTTGGCAAAAAGCAGGTGAACAAGGTGTACGATCCCGCATGTGGGTCGGGTTCAATGCTGCTAAAATTTGCCAAGGTGTTAGGCAAAGAGAATGTTAGGCAGGGATTCTTTGGACAGGAGATTAACCTAACCACCTACAACCTCTGCCGTATTAACATGTTTCTGCACGATATAAACTATGAAAAGTTCGACATTGCCCACGGCGATACGCTAATCGACCCAAAGCATTGGGACGATGAACCCTTCGATGCCATTGTTTCCAATCCACCATACTCCATCAGGTGGGAGGGCGATGCCAATCCGTTGTTAATAAACGACCCTCGTTTTTCACCTGCAGGTGTACTTGCACCCAAAAGTAAAGCCGACCTTGCGTTTCCCATGCACATGCTTTCGTGGCTATCAACCTCGGGTACGGCTGCCATTGTTGAGTTTCCCGGTGTGCTATACCGTGGTGGGGCAGAGCAAAAAATACGCAAGTACCTTGTTGACAATAACTATGTTGACACCGTGATTCAACTACCTCCCGACCTGTTCTTTGGTACAAGCATAGCCACCTGCGTAATAGTGCTAAAGAAAAGCAAAAAGGATAATGCCACGCTGTTTATCGATGCATCTGCCGAGTTTGTGAGGGGTGGCAATAAGAACAAGCTAACCGATGAGAATCGCAAGCGGATACTCAACGCATTTATTGAGAGAAAGGATGTTGACCACTTTGCTAAACTAGTGCCTAACAAGGATATTGCCGAAAACGACTACAATATTGCCGTGAGCAGCTACGTGGAGCAGGAGAACACCACCGAGGAGGTGGATATTGAAAAGCTAAACGCCCACATTGCCGAAATTGTGATTCGGCAAAATAAGCTGCGTACCGCCATTGATGAAATTGTAGCCGATTTGGAAGGAGGTGTATGATGAAAGAAGAACAAAAAGGGGAGATTCTAATTTACCAAGCCGAACAGGGTATTACAAAAATTGAGGTTCGGCTAGAAAATGAAAATGTTTGGCTCACCCAAAAAATGATGTCTGAGTTGTTTCAAACAACACCACAGAACATCACTCTA
Source organism: uncultured Rikenellaceae bacterium (assembly GCA_964481075.1). GTDB lineage: Bacteria > Bacteroidota > Bacteroidia > Bacteroidales > Tenuifilaceae > MWFE01. The sequence continues at coordinate 10,084 of CAYZSD010000118.1, forward strand.
CATCTAAAACATATTTTCGAAGAGGGTGAACTACAAGAGGATGGAACTTGTAAGGATTTCTTACAAGTTCAAAACGAAGGCTCAAGACTTGTGGAACGAAGGCAAAAGTTCTACAACCTCGATGCCATTATTTCTGTTGGCTATAGGGTTAAATCGCACGTTGCCACCAAATTTCGCATTTGGGCAACCGAACGCATAAAGGAGTACATTGTAAAGGGTTTTGCAATGGACGATGAACGCCTAAAGCAGTTGGGCGGTGGTGGCTACTGGTACGAATTGCTCAACCGTATCCGCGATATCCGTTCGTCCGAAAAGGTGATGTACAGGCAGGTGCTCGATTTGTACGCAACCAGCGTGGATTACGACCCACAATCACCCGAATCGGTAGAGTTTTTTAAGATAGTGCAGAATAAGCTGCACTTTGCAGCGCACGGCAATACAGCAGCCGAGGTAATTTACAGGCGTGCCGATAGCGACAAACCTTTTATGGGATTAACCGTGTTTACAGGCGAGCAGCCAACCTCAAAGGATATTACGATTGCCAAAAACTACCTGAACGAAAATGAACTTAAAATTCTGAACAACTTGGTTTCGGGTTACTTCGATTTTGCCGAGATACAGGCAATGAAGCGTAAGCCAATGTGCATGACCGACTACATTAAGCAGCTCGACAGTATCCTATCGGCAACGGGCGAAAAGCTACTCTCAAACGCAGGTAGCGTAAGCCACCAGCAAGCCATTGATAAAGCCAAGGCAGAGTACAAAAAGTACCAAGCCAAAACCCTTTCACCTGTTGAGCAGGAGTACCTAAAAAGCATTAAAGCCATTGAGAAAAAGGTGGGTAAGAAAGGAAAGAAAAATGAATAGAATCGAAAAGCTTATACAGCAGCTTTGCCCTGAGGGGAATCATTTTCAGGGCAGAAGAGATTCCTCGCTAACGCTCGGAATGACAAGTACTTTTTTTGGCGGGGTGTTGGGAGCAGGTGGCGGCGAAGCCACCACCTGCTCCCAACACCTTTCTTCTCCCCACGCCAACTGTCATTCCGACCGCACGGAGGAATCTAACAAACAAATATGAAACAACCAATGAACAAAATACAACAACTTATACAGCAGCTTTGCCCTGAGGGGAATCATTTTCAGGTTAGAGGAGATTCCTCGCTAACGCTCG